>CAZPQP010000342.1:0-1504 GCA_964588635.1 uncultured Bifidobacterium sp. | reverse complement strand
GTCGACCTCGGGCTGGCCGAAGACGGCGTTCTCGGAGCAGATGCGGATGTCGCAGGCGAGCGCCATCTCGGAGCCGCCGCCGAGCGCGTAGCCGTTGACGGCCGCGATCGTGGGGGCGCGCATGGTCTCGAGCAGGTTGGCGCACTCCTGGCCGAGCTCGGCGTAGGCGCGGGCCTCGAGCGGCGTCTTCGTCGCCATCTCGGCGATGTCGGCGCCGGCGATGAAGGCCTTCTCGCCCGCGCCGGTGAGGATCAGGCAGCCGACGTTCTCGTCGCGGCTGATCGCGTGCAGCTCGGAGCGGAACTCCTCGAGCAGCGCGGACGACAGCGCGTTGAGCGCCTCGGGGCGGTTGATGGTGAGGATCGCGATGCGGTCCTCGTGGCGCAGCTCGATGGCCATGGTCTTCCTCTTCTCCCCTAGGCCGCGGTCTGCGCGGTCAGGAACTCGACGATCGCGGAGGTCGGCGACCCCGGCGTGAACACCTCGGCGACGCCCATCTCCTTGAGCGCGATCGCATCATCGTTCGGGATCGTGCCGCCGACGACGACGCAGACGTCCTCGACGCCGCGCTCGCGCATCAGCTCGAGGATGCGCGGCACGAGCGTCATGTGCGCGCCCGACAGGACGGAGATGCCGAGCGCGTCGGCGTCCTCCTCGAGGATCGTCTCGACGATCTGCTCGGGCGTCTGGTGCAGGCCCGTGTAGATGACCTCCATGCCCGCGTCACGCAGGGCACGGGCGATCACCTTGGCTCCTCGATCGTGCCCGTCGAGACCGGGCTTGGCGATGACGACTCGCATGCGGCGTTCCATGACGCAGAAGTGTAAACGCGAAGACGCCCTCGACCGTGCGCAGTACCATGCGGGCATGCACCGACGCCTGCTGCCTGTTGCCGCGCTCGCCCTCGTGCTGCTGGCCGCCATGGGCCTGTCCGCGTGCGGCGGCTCCGACGGCACGACGTTCGACGAGGACGGCGCGCCGTTCACGTTCCAGTACCCGTCGGACCTGCAGAAGGTCTACGCGAACACGGGCCGCGAGATCCAGGGCCTGCGGCCGAAGTACAAGGTCGCGCTCGGCACGGACGAGACGAACGTCGTCGTGGTCGCGTACTACGCGCTGCCCAAGGACGTCTCGAAGCTGAAGAAGGGCGCGCTCGCGGTCGCCGTCGAGCGCTCGGCCCGTGCGCTGAGCCGCGCTCTCAAGGGCACGACGCCGAAGCGCTCGGAGACGAGCATGGGCGATCTGCCCGCCACCCAGTTCGAGTTCTCGACGCAGAGCAAGTCGCTCACCACGCGCCTCGTCTACGCCTTCCAGGGCAAGCAGCAGTACTTCCTGCGCTGCCAGTGGAACGCCGACGGCGCGGACACGATCCCGAGCGCCTGCGACCAGGTCGCGTCGAGCTTCAAGCCGAACTGAGGCGCGCACTCGGCGCTCATCGCGAAAGCATCGGGTTAACAGAGGGGTCAGACCCCTCCGTTAAGCACCACTGGTTAACAGAGGGGTC
>CAZPQP010000341.1:0-1515 GCA_964588635.1 uncultured Bifidobacterium sp. | reverse complement strand
ACCTGCGGGATCTTGACGTCGCCGGTGCGCAGCGCCTGGAACTCGCCCCAGGTGTCGAAGCGCGATGGGGACGACGCCTTCTCGTAGACGGTCAGCTTGCGGTCGGCCTCGGTGTCATCGAAGACGGCCATGCCCTCGGAGCCGACGACGGTCAGCTTGCGGCTCTTGTGCGGGTCGAGCCACGAGACGTGGAGGTGCGCGACGAGGCCGCTGGGGAAATGCAGGTAGCCGAACACGACGTCCTCGACGCCCTCGCGGAGGAACGCCTCGCCGCGCGCCGAGACCTCCTCGGGGCGCTCGCCGGCCAGCGCCAGCGCGAGCGAGATGTCGTGCGGCGCGAGGCTCCAGAGCGCGTTCTCGTCGGCACGCACCTTGCCGAAGTTGAGGCGGTTCGTGTACAGGTAGAGGATCCGGCCGAGGTCGCCGGAGTCCACGATCTCCTGCAGGCGCTGGAAGACCGGGTGGAAGCGCAGCAGGTGGCCGACCATCAGCACGCGGCCGCCGGCGTCGGCGGTCTCGACGAGCTCGCGCGCGTCGGCGACCGTGAGCGCCAGCGGCTTCTCGATCAGCGCGTGCTTGCCGGCGCGGAGCACCTGCATGCCGATCGCGTGGTGGCTGGGCGCGCCCGTGGCGACGACGATCGCGTCGAGCGTGTCGTCCTCCAGCAGGTCGTCGAAGCGGTCGGTGAGGACGGTGCCGGGGTAGCGCCCCTCGATCCGGGCGCGGTTGCCCTCGTCGAGGTCGCAGGCGTAGGCCAGCTCGCAGCCGGGGGTGGAGGCCAGCGCACGCGCCAGGTTCGGACCCCAGTAGCCGAGGCCGACGATGCCGACGCGGACGGGGCTAGAGGCGCTGGACATTCGCGCCTCCGAGCGAGCGGCGGCCCGTGGCGTTGCGCAGGTCGAGCACGGCCTTGGCCTGCTGCACCACCATCGCGTAATCGACGTCGTTGTGGCCGGTGACGATCACGACGCAGTCGGCGGCGGCCACCGCGGCGTCGGTCAGCGCGACGGATTCGAGGTCGAGGTCGGGCATCGCCGCCACGTGCGGGTCGTGATAGCTGAGGTTGGCGCCGCGATCCCGCAGCAGTTCGATGATCGGCAGGGCAGGCGACTCGCGCATGTCGCCGACGTCGTTCTTGTACGCCACGCCGAGGATCAGGATGTCGGCGCCGCGGACGCTCTTGGACGCGTCGTTGAGGACGCGCGCCACGCGGTCCACGCAGTAGTGCGGCATGTTCTCGTTGACCTTGCCGGCGAGCTCGATGAACTCGGTCGAGAACTCGTGCTCGCGCGCCTTCCACGTGAGGTAGAAGGGGTCGATCGGCAGGCAGTGGCCACCCAGACCGGGGCCGGGCTCGAAGCGCATGAAGCCGAACGGCTTGGTGGCGGCCGCGTCGACCACCTCCCACACGTCGAGGCCCATCCGGTCGCAGAGCATCGCGAGCTCGTTGACGAGCGCGATGTTGACGGTGCGGAAGATGTTCTCGAGCAGCTTGGCGAGCTCGGCGGCCTCCGG
>CAZPQP010000340.1:0-1549 GCA_964588635.1 uncultured Bifidobacterium sp. | reverse complement strand
CGTTGTGGGCGGAACAGCCGCCGATCACGCGGGCGCGCTCGAACGCCCAGCGCCCATCGCCGCTCGTGTAGCCCCAGTCGTGCGAGAGCGCCAGGGTGGTGGCATCGACAAGGTCGAAGGGCCAGCCGGGTGCGCCGTGCGGGCCGTAGTCCGGCCCGGCCTCGACGAGGATCACGTCGCGGCCGGCCTCGGCGAGCCGCGCGGCCGTGGCGGCACCGGCGGAGCCGCCGCCGATGATCACGAAGTCGGCGCTGCTCACGGCGCGAGGTCCTCCCAGGCGGTGGTGCCCCACGTGATCGCGAGGAAGGTGCAGCTGTGGCCGGCCGCGGCGCCGTGGTAGTGGCGCTCGTCGGCAGGCGCGTCCACGTAGTCGCCCGGCGCCAGGATGGTCTCGCCGTCTTCCATGCCGACCCGGCCAAGCCCGTCGAGGACGAGTAGCTTCTGCCCTCCGGGATGTGAGTGCCAGAAGGTGCAGGCGCCGTCGTCGAACGAGACGCGTGCGATATCGGGCACGCTCTCCTCGGGCGCCTCGTCGAGCATCTCAAGCCGCACGGTGCCGGTGAACCGGCCGCCGTAGAGCTCCGAACTGGTGCCGCCGCTGACGATCCTCATTGCCTGCCTCCCGGTGAACTCCGCACAGTGTCGCGCAATCCGCCGTCGAACGGGGGTATTGCGGGGGTGGTGGCGACTAGGGTTCATGCCAAGGACCTCCCAGGAGCCGCGCCACCGTGAAGAAGTTCGTCTACGACCAGTCCGAGGGATCCGCCGAGATGCGCAACCTCCTCGGCGGCAAGGGCGCCAATGTCGCCGAGATGCAGCGCATCGGCGTGCCCGTCCCCGACGGCTTCACCGTCACGACCGAGGCCTGCGTCGACGCGATGAACGCCGGCGGCGCGTGGCCCGAGGGCCTCTGGGAGGGCGTGCTCGATCGCCTCGCCGCGCTCGAGGAGCGCACCGGTCGTCGCCTCGGCGATCCCGAGAAGCCGCTGCTCGTCAGCGTACGCTCCGGTGCCGTGTTCTCGATGCCGGGCATGATGGACACGATCCTCAACCTCGGCATCAACGACGCCGCGGTGCAGGGTCTCGCTGCCGAGAGCGGCAACCCGCGCTTCGCCTGGGACTCCTACCGCCGCTTCGTGCAGATGTTCGGCGAGGTCGTGCTCGGCGTGCCGTCCGACGACTTCGAGCACGCGCTGTCGCAGCTGAAGAAGGCGCGTGGCGTGAAGAACGACACCGATCTGAGCGCCGAGGATCTGCAGGAGCTCGTCGCGACGTTCAAGGAGATCGTCGCCGAGTCCGCCGGCCCCGACGCCTTCGGCGACGACCCGCGCGACCAGCTGCGCCTCGCCATCAACGCCGTCTTCGACTCGTGGCAGAACCCGCGCGCCGCCGTCTACCGCCGCGCGAACGACATCCCCGACGATCTCGGCACGGCCGTGAACATCATGCAGATGGTCTTCGGCAACCTCGGCGAGACCTCCGCCACCGGCGTGTGCTTCACCCGCAACCCGGCGACGGGCGCGAAGGAGCTCTACGGCGAGTTCCTCGT
>CAZPQP010000339.1:0-1562 GCA_964588635.1 uncultured Bifidobacterium sp. | reverse complement strand
ATCCGCGAGCTGCGCTTCCACGGCTCCAAGGACAAGCGCACGTTCACGCAGGTCGGCATGAACTCGCGCCTCGACGAGCTGCAGGCGGCGATCCTGCGGGTGCTGCTCCCCGAGCTCGCCGGCTGGAACCACATGCGGCAGGCTGCGGCGGCGCGCTACGCGGATCTCGGCCTCGGCCGCTTCGTGGACCTGCCGGCGACCGCGCCGGGCGCCGATCCGATCTACCACCTCTACGTGGTGCGCTGCGAGGATCGCGATGCGATCCAGGGCACGCTCAAGGCCGCCGACGTCGGCAGCGTCGTCTACTACGACACGCCGCACCACCTCCAGCCCGTCTTCGCCGACCTCGGGTACGAGGAGGGCAGCCTGCCCGAGACCGAGCGCGCCGCGCGCGAGTGCCTGGCGCTCCCGATGTACCCGACGCTCCCCGAGGGCGATCAGCAGACGCTCGTCGCCGCCCTCGAGGCCGCGTCGGCGTAGCCGCGCGATGCGCGTCTGGATCGACCTCACCAACGCGCCGCACGTACCGGTGCTCGCCCCGCTCGTGCGCGTGCTCGAGCGCCGTGGCGCCACCGTCGAGCTGACGGCGCGCCCCTACGGCCAGACCGCCGAGCTCGCGGCGCTGCACGGACTGCACGTCGAGGAGATCGGCGAGCACGGCGGGCGCTCGCGGTTCGGCAAGGGCCGCGCTGCCGTCGGGCGTGTGCACGCGCTGCGCCGCTGGGCGAAGCCGCGCCGGTTCGACGTCGGCCTGGCGCACGGCTCGACCGACCAGCCGATGGTCGGCCGCCTGCTCGGGTTCCCGACGGTGACGATGTTCGACTACGAGGGAGCGAAGCTCCAGCACGGCGTCAACTGCCGTCTGGCGGCGCGCGTGCTCGTGCCCGATGCGATCCCGCTTGACGCGATCACCGCGCACGGGGCGAAGGCGACGAACGTCGTGCGCTTTCCGGGCCTCAAGGAGGAGTACGCGCTGTGGGGCTTCGAGGCCGATCCATCGGTGCGCGTCGACCTCGGTGTGCGGCCCGACGCGCTGCTCGCGATCATGCGTCCGCCGCCGGAGCTCGCGCTGTACCACCGCACCGACAATCCGCTGTTCGACCAGGTGCTGCGCGCGCTGTCGGCCGACCAGCGGGTCGATCAGATCGTGCTGCCGCGCACGCGCGAGCAGGGCGACGCGGTACGTGCGCTCGGCCTCGACCGCGTGATCGTGCCGGAGCGCGCCGTGGATGCCCGCAGCCTGGTCGCCACGGCCGACCTCGTCATCTCGGCGGGCGGCACGATGAACCGCGAGGCGGTCGTGCTCGGCACGCCCGTCTGGACGACGTTCGCGGGGACGCTTGGTGCCGTGGATCGCGCGCTCATCGCGGACGGGCGGCTCAAGCAGCTGGAGCGGGTGGAGGACCTCGTGATCGCACCGCGCGGGCCGGCAGCGGCACCGACGCTGCGGGATCCGGCGACGCTGGTGGATCTGGCGTTCAGCGGGCTCGCGTGACGACGGGAACACCTCGAGGTGGCTCGGTCGGAAACGACCGATTCACCTCGAGGTGATCCCGTCGCCT
>CAZPQP010000338.1:0-1575 GCA_964588635.1 uncultured Bifidobacterium sp. | reverse complement strand
GCCGCGTCGTCGCCGACGACAAGGTCGGCGACCACCACGCGATCATCCCGACCGACGGTCCGCAGGACCTGGCCGGCATCGGCCCCGACGAGCGCAAGATCTACGACCTCGTCGCGCGTCGCTTCCTGGCCGCGTTCCATCCGCCCGCCAAGAAGGAGGTCACCTCCGTCGACACGGAGGCGGCCGGTCACCTGTTCCGCTCGTCCGGCACGGTGATCGTCGATCCCGGCTTCCTCGCGGTCTACGACACCGCGGCGCCGGTCGAGCCGGAGGTCGCGGCCGAGGCCGAGCCGGAGGAGACGAGCGAGGAGGAGCAGAGCGAGAAGACGCTGCTGCCCGCGCTCGCCGAAGGCGAGACGAGCGCGATCGACGACGTGCAGGTGCTCGCCAAGGAGACGTCGCCGCCGCGGCACTTCACCGAGAACTCGCTGCTCCAGGCGATGGAGACGGCCGGCAAGCTGGTCGATGAGGAGGAGCTCGCCGAGGCGATGCGCGACTCCGGTCTCGGCACGCCGGCCACGCGCGCCCAGACGATCGAGGATCTCATCTCGAATCGCTATATCGAGCGCGAGGGGCGCCAGCTGCGCGCCACGCCCAAGGGACTTGCCGTCATCAAGATGCTCGGCGATCTCGACATCACGAGCCCGTCGCTGACGGGCGAGTGGGAGCACCGCCTGCAGCGGATCCAGGAGGGCGAGGAGTCGAGCGAGGCGTTCATGCGCGACATCCGCGCGTACACGACCAAGATCGTCGACTGGTTCGCCGACAAGGATCGCGACGCGATGAGGATCGAGCGCCGCGAGATCGGCCCGTGCCCCTGGTGCGACGGGACGATCGTCGAGATGCCGGTCTCGTACTCCTGCACGAGCTACCGCTCCAAGAAGGAGCCCGGCTGCGGGTACACGATCTGGCGTCAGCAGGGCACGAAGGAGATCACGCCCGAGGAGGCCGAGGAGCTCGTCCGCCAGAAGATCGATCCGGCGACGCTCGCCGCGGCGGGCGTCCGCGAGCTCGGCCCGCACCCGGAGACCGGTCTCGCCGTGACGGCGCGCATCGGCCGCTACGGCCCGTACGTCACCGAGGCGCTGCCCGAGGACGCGCCCGCCAAGGCCAAGGGGCGCACCGCGTCGCTGATGAAGGACATGACGTTCGAGACGGTCACGCTCGACGACGCGGTTCGCCTGCTGATGCTGCCGCGCACGATCGTCGCCACCGATGGCGAGGAGATCATGGTGGCCAACGGCCGCTACGGCCCGTACATCAAGAAGGGCGCGGAGACCCGCTCGCTCGGCAGCGAGGAGGAGCTCTTCACGCTCACGCTCGAGCAGGCCGAGGAGATCCTCGCCAAGCCGAAGGAGCGCCGCGGCCGCTCGCAGCCGGCGACGATGGCCGAGCTCGGCCCCGACCCGGTGACGGGCGGCACGATCGCGATGAAGTCGGGCCGCTACGGCCCGTACGTCACCGACGGCGAGACGAACGCGAGCATCCCGAAGGACTTCGATCCGGGTGCCGTCACGCCGGAGCTCGCCGCGCAGCTGCTGGCCGACCGCCGGGCGGCGGGCGGCGGCAAGAAGA
>CAZPQP010000337.1:0-1578 GCA_964588635.1 uncultured Bifidobacterium sp. | reverse complement strand
CGGCCAAGTGGACGGCGATGGGCAACATCCCACGACCGTGGCCGGACTCGACCAATCGCCGCGACGGCGCAACGATCAACTCCGATTCCGCGGTGGTGTACGCGAAAACCCTCTCCACCATCCCGTCGGCCAAGCCCATCATCTTCGTCAATCACGCCGACTTCCAGTCCACGCACACGGACATGGCGGCACTGCTCGTCGCGCTGGCCTACGCCGATTCATCGACCGGCGGCGCGGTGCTGGCGGGCGCGAAGAACATGCCCGTCAAGGTGGGCATCCAGATCCGCGGCGGCTTCTCCCGTGGCGCGCAGCTCGGCATCCCGACGTCCACGGGCGGCATGACCATCGAGGACTCGACCGCGTTCAAGGCGTCCATCGATTCCCTGGCGTCGCTGAACGTGCCGATGGTGCTCGGCGTGAACGTGGACTCGCTCGACACGTATACCAACTACGACAAGCGGTGGTGGGCCAACGCTCCTTTGGTCAAGTACGGCGTGTACCAGCGCGCGGGCATCGACACGACCGTGTGGGGCGCGACGGACGGCAAGGCGTCGTTCGACAACCCGCGCGACATCTTCGGCATGTGGCGCAACCGTGCGGCGTTCGGCGACTCGACCGTCCACAGCGTGCAGACGGCCGACACCAGCATCGCGCAGCTCGTGCGCGGCGCGTTCTCCAAGCTGGCGAGCACGTTCGGATCGGGCAAGGTGGACCGCATCCTCATGGCCCCGGGTGACGACTGGTGCCCGAAGAACGGCCTGTCCATGGGCGTGGATTCGGTGGTCTATGGCTTGAGCAAGGGCGGGGCCAAGGGTGTCGTGGTCAACCCGGCCCGCGAGCGCATCGGCGTCTACACCGCCGGGCAGGGCTTCCACCAGCGTCCCGGCAACGACCCGCTCGTTTACAACCGTTCGCGTGCGCCGTTCAAGTTCCTCGCCACGCCGAGCTACCTCGACTCCGGCAGCGTGCGGTTCGACAACGGAGACCAAGGCCGCTACCCGACCCTCGTGCAGACCGAACGCATGTGGCGCGACATGATGACCACGCACTCGTTCGGCATCTACAACACCCTCGGCAACGTGCAGGGCATGTCGTGGTCCACGGACAGCACGCGCAACGTCCGCGCCCGCATCCTGACCATCCACGCGTCCGACCTCCAGAGCGGCACGCGCGGCGACGCCTCGACCATCCCGCTGCGACCGGGATACTGGGTCATCAAGAACTTCGTCAACCAGATCAAGACCATCAACTCGTTCTCGTACCGCGGCAAGCCCCTGTTCGTCATCGCGTATCCCGAGGACTGCGAGCCGTGACCGATGACGTCATCATCGAGCGCATCCTCGCTCGTGAGGGCGGCTACGTGGACCACCCCGCGGACCGGGGTGGTCCCACGAAGTACGGCATCACGCGCGACACGCTCGAGCACTGGCGGGGTTTCGCGGTCTCGTCCGACGACATCGCCAAGCTGACCCGGGACGAGGCGAAGCAGATCCTGCGGTTCCGCTACATCGTGCAGCCGGGCTTCGACCACCTGGACGACGACCGGCTGCGCGCCATCGTGGTGGACACCGCGGTGCA
>CAZPQP010000336.1:0-1592 GCA_964588635.1 uncultured Bifidobacterium sp. | reverse complement strand
GGTGCAGGCCGGCCGCGACGTCCGAGCTGGATCCGGGTCCAGATTGTCACCCGTGGGCCACGCCATATCCGCTTCCACCGGACAATCTGGACCCGGATCCCTGCGGGATGCAACGACATGGATCCACAACGAGAAAAGGGGCGGTTGGCGCGGGCTTTGCCCGCGCCAACCGCCCCTTTGCCGTGCCGGATCAGGCCGTCAGATCGGCGGCCATCTCCTCAAACGCATCCACGAAGCGCGAGCAGTCCTCGATCGTGTGGGCGACCGAGAGCGTCCACTCCTCCTCGCGGCCCGGGGTCATGAAGACGCCGCGGTTCATGTTGTAGAGCCACGCCAGGTCGCACAGCTCGCCGTCCTGCTGGGCCTTGAAGGACTCGTAGTCGACGATCGGGCTCTTCGCGAACGTCACGCAGCCCTTCGAGCTGATGCCGACGGTGTAGCCCGGCAGGTTGTGCTTGTCCAGCACGGCCGAGCAGCCCTCGAGCATGAAGTCGTTGAGCGCGTCGAGATGCGCGTACGCCTCGGGCGTGAGCACCTCGAGCAGGTTGGCGCGCGCCGCGGCCATGCCGAGCGGGTTGCCGTTGTACGTGCCGACCTGGTACACGGAGCCGTTGCGGACGACCTCCATCACCTCGTCGGAGCCGCCGATCGCGCCGATCGGCAGACCGCCGCCGAGCGCCTTGGCGAGCGTGACCATGTCGGGCATCACGCCGAACTTCTCGACGGCACCGCCCGCGGCGATCGTCATGCCGGTCTTGACCTCGTCGAAGATCAGGATGATGCCGTGCTTCTTCGTGATCTCGCGGACGGCCTCGAGATAGCCGGGCTCCGGGAGCACGACGCCGAGGTTCATCATCGCCGCCTCCATGATCACGCAGGCGGGCAGGCGACCCTCCTCCGCGAGGCGCTCGATGCGGCGCTCCATCGCCGGTGCGTCGTTGAACGGCACCGGGATCGTCATGTCGGCCACGGCCTTCGGGATGCCGCCGCCGTAGGGGAGGGACGCGTAGTTCTCGCGGTCGCCGATCGAGGCGTAATCCACGCCGATCGAGACCATCACGTAGTCATGGTGACCGTGGTACGAGCCGAAGATCTTGATGATGGTGTCGCGACCCGTCGCGGCGCGCGCGATGCGGATCGCATCCATCGTGGCCTCGGAGCCCGAGTTCGTGTACCGCCACTGCGGCAGGCCCCAACGGCGCTTCAGCTCGTCGGCGACGATCACGGCATCCTCGGTCGGAGCCGCGAAGTGCGTGCCCTGCTCCATGCGCTCGACGACGGCCTTCGTGATGACCGGGTGCGCATGGCCCTGGACCATCGAGCCGAAGCCGTTGTGGAAGTCGACCATCTCCGTGCCATCGACGTCCCAGACGTGCGAGCCGACGCCGCGCTCGAGGTAGATCGGCCACGGATCGCGGAACTGGTACGACGAGGCGACGCCGCCCGACAGCGAGCCCTGCGCACGCTCGTACATGCGACCCGAGCCGGCCGTGTTCGCATCCAGCTTCTTCGCCTCGCGGGCGGTGAGCTCCGCAATGCGCTCGCGGTCCAATTCGACGGGGGTGCGTACGGCCATGGTTCCTCCTCGGCGC
>CAZPQP010000335.1:0-1619 GCA_964588635.1 uncultured Bifidobacterium sp. | reverse complement strand
TCGGCGGCTACCCCCTGCTCGTGCCCATGCTCGACGTGCACGCGATCGGCGCCGGTGGCGGGTCCGTCGCGTACGTCGACGACGGCGGCGCCTTCCGCGTCGGTCCCCGCAGCGCCAAGGCCCGTCCCGGTCCGGCCTGCTACGGGCACGGCGGCACGGAGCCCACCATCTCCGACGCGCACCTGCTGCTCGGCCGGCTCGACGCGGAGCGCTTTCTCGGCGGACGCATGCGCCTCGACCGCGCGGCCGCGGAGGCCGCGATCGCGCCGCTCGCCGCCGAGCTCGGCATGGACGAGGCCGCGACGGCACAGGGCATCCTCACGATCGCCAACGCCAACATGGCGCGGGCGATCCGCTCGCGCACCATCGAGAAGGGCCACGATCCGCGCGACTTCGCGCTCGTGGCGTTCGGCGGTGCCGGCCCGCTCCACGCCGCGGAGGTCGCCGACCTGCTCAACGTGCCCGAGGTGCTCGTGCCGCCGTATCCGGGCATCACCTCGGCCAACGGCCTGCTGACGAGCGACCTCAAGTACGACCAGATGCGCACCGTCTTCATGGTCGAGGGCGCGGTCGACGCCGAGCGCGTCAATCGCGAGCTCGAGGACATCGAGCGGCTGCTGCGCTCCTGGCTGCACGAGGACGGCGTGGCCGACGGCGACATCGTCGTCACCCGCGCGCTCGACTGCCGCTACGTCGGGCAGGGCTACGAGCTGCGGCTGCCGCTGGCGGATGGGCGGTTCTCCGAACCCGCGCTCGCGGGCTTCCACGAGCTGCACACCCGCGAGTACGGCAAGGCGCACGGCGATCCGATCGAGATCGTCAACGCACGCGTCACCGCCATCGGTCGACGGCCGACCGTCGACGCGCTGCCCGTCACCACCGCGACCCTGGCCGAGGCCACGGTCGCGGAGCAGCCCGTCCTGTTCCCCGCTGCCGACGGCACGCTCGCGGAGCACGCGACCCCGTTCCTCGAGCGGGCGAAGCTGCCGCTGGACGAGCCCTTCGCCGGTCCGGCGATCGTGCTGCACGCCGACACGACCACGGTGATCCCGCCCGGCTGGAACGGCTGCGCGGACGTCGCCGGCAACCTGATCCTGACCCGGGAGGCATCGGCATGAGCCGTCTCGACCCCGTCACCACCGCCGTCATCGCCGGCGGCCTCGACTCGATCGCCGTCGAGATGGGCCACAAGCTGGCGCGCATGTCGTACTCGTCGATCATCCGCGAGTCCGAGGACTTCGGCTGCGCGCTCTGCGATGTGGACGCCAACCAGCTGTGCGAGTCGGTGCAGTCCACGCCGCTGCAGTCGGGCCCGATCCCCGGGTACGTGCGCGGCATCGAGCGGCGCTTCCGCGAGACCGGCCAGGAGTGGCGGCCGGGCGACGTCGTCATCCACAACCACCCGTACTACGGCGCCTCGCACCAGCCCGACGTCGGCTTCATCGTGCCGGTCTTCCACGACGGCGAGCTCGTCGGGTTCTCGGGCACCACCGCGCACCATCTCGATCTCGGTGCGCTCTCCCCCGGCACCTGCGGCATCGTCGATGCCGGCGACGCCTTCGCCGAGGGCCTGCACTTCAACGCCCTCAAGATCGAGGACGAGGGACGCCCGAACGGCG
>CAZPQP010000334.1:0-1628 GCA_964588635.1 uncultured Bifidobacterium sp. | reverse complement strand
CGCAGGATCGGCATCAGCTGCATGGTCGAGCAATTCGGGTTCGCGATGATCCCGCTGTGCGCGTGGATCGCGTGCGGATTCACATCGGCGACGACGAGCGGCACATCGGGCTGCATGCGGAACGCCGACGAGTTGTCGACGACCGTGGCGCCCGCGGCGACGGCGATCGGCGCCCACTCGCGCGAGCGCGTCGCACCGGCCGAGAAGATCGCCACGTCGATGCCGTCGAAGGCCTCGGCGGAGACGGCCTGCACCGTCAGCTCCTCGCCCTTGAACGTCACCTTCGAGCCGGCGCTGCGCTCGGACGCGAGCAGCACGAGCTCGTCGATCGGCAGGGAGCGCTCCTCGAGCACCTGCAGCATGGTGCGGCCGACGGCGCCGGTCGCACCGAGGATCGCGACCCTAGCCACGCACGGCCTCTTCCTCGGTGGGATCCTTCTCGAGCTCGAAGGCGGCGTGGAGCGCCTGCACCGCGCGCGGCACCTCGCTCTTCTGCACCATGCACGAGACCTTGATCGGCGACGTCGCGATCATGCGGAGGTTGATGTCGAGGTCGGCGAGCGTGCGGAACATCTTCGCGGCGATGCCCGGATGCGAGCGCATGCCGGCGCCGATCAGGCTGACCTTGCCGAGGTTGTGGTCCTCCTCGACCTGCATCTCGCCGAGGGTGCCCTGGGCATCCTCGATGGCGACGCGGGCGGCGGGGACGTCCTCGGTCGGGACGGAGAACGACAGCTCGGCGACGCCGTGCACGCCGTTCTGCAGGATCGTGTCGACGTTCACGCCGTGCTTCGCGACGGCATCGAAGACGGTCGCGGCGGCGCCGGGCACATCGGGGATGCCGGTCAGCGTGAACACGACCTCCTTCTCGTTGTGCGTGACGCCGGAGATGATCGCCTCTTCCATGCCTTCCTCTCCAATCCAGGTTCCCTCCTCGTCCGAGAAGGTCGAGCGGGCGTGCACGCGCACGCCGTGGTTGCGAGCGAGCTCCACCGAGCGGAGCATCAGGACCTTGGCCCCCGAGGCCGACATCTCGAGCATCTCGTCGTAGGAGATGCGGTCCTGCTTGCGGGCGTCGGGGACGATGCGCGGGTCGGCGCTGAACACGCCGGCGACGTCGGAGTAGATCTCGCAGGCCGCGCCGAGGGCGGCGGCCAGCGCGACGGCGGTGGCGTCGGAGCCACCGCGGCCGAGCGTCGTGACGTCCTTCGTCTCGGGCGAGACGCCCTGGAAGCCCGCGACGAGCACGATCTTGCCGTCGTCCAGCGCCTCCACGACGCGATCCGCGCGGATCTTGGTGATCTTCGCCTTGGTGTGGGCGGCGTCGGTCTCGATGCCCGCCTGCGAGCCCGTCAGGGACACGGCCTCGTAGCCGAGGTCGTGGATCGCCATCGCGACGAGGGCGCACGAGATGCGCTCGCCCGTCGACAGCAGCATGTCCATCTCGCGTCCGTTCGGCTCGGCGGAGACCTGGTTGGCGAGCTCGATCAAGCCATCCGTGGTCTTGCCCATGGCGGAGACGGTGCCGACGACGCGCTTGCCGCGCTCGCGCATCGCGACCATGCGCTTGGCAACGTTCTTGATCTTCTCGGCGTCGGCGACGGACGAGCCGCCGAACTTCATCACGA
>CAZPQP010000333.1:0-1631 GCA_964588635.1 uncultured Bifidobacterium sp. | reverse complement strand
GCGGCTCGATCGGCGCGGCGTGCTGCATGTCGGCGACGTAGCGCTCGCGCACGACGTGATCGGCAGCGGCGAAGCCCGCGTCGACGTCGCCGTGGACGATCGACGTGTGACAGGCCTCATTGCCCTCGCGGACGATGTCGAACGCGTCGCCGTAGTCCTTCCAGTCGGCGTGCACCAGCGGCGCGCCGGCGGCCAGCGAGGCCTCGATGTCGTTGACGATCGGCAGCGGCTCGATGTCGACCTCGATGAGGTCGCAGGCGCGCTGGGCGATCTCGGGCGTCGTGGCGGCGACGGCGGCGATGATCTCGCCCTCGAAGCGCACGTACTCCTTCGCGAAGAGGCGGCGATCCTGGATGTAGCCGCCGTGCTGGAGATCCGGCGTGTCCTCATGCGTGACGACGGCGAAGACGCCGGGGAGCGCCTCGGCCTTGGACGTGTCGATGCGCGTGATGCGCCCGGCCGCGATGTCGGCGTAGCGGAACTTGCAGTGGGTGAGCCCGGTCAGCTGCAGGTCGGCCGTGTAGCGGCCAAGGCCGGTGACCTTGTCCTTGCCGTCCTGGCGCTTGAACGTCCTGTCCTCGATCGCGGCCATGCGGCCCCTCCCTCGCTGTCGAACCGTGAATAGGACGAATCCTACCGGTGCGCACCCGAGGGCGCTATCGCGAGCGTGGAATCGTGATCGTGGTCGTGGAGCTCGCGGTCTTGCCGCGCGCCGGCGTGAAACGCGTCGTCAGCCGCACGCGAATCGGGTGCCGACGAAGCTCTGCTCGAACTCCTCTGTCGAAGAGACATACGATCGTGATCCTGCCGGCGCCCTTGGTGCGCCGCTCCGCCGTGCAGATCGTGGTCGTCGCCCGCCGGCCCGATGTCAGTCTCGTCGCGGTCTGGCGGATCAGGCCGGGGCCCGCGACGGTCACGATCGTCGTGACGGCGCGGCCCGATGCCTGTGGTCTCGCTACGCGAAGCGTGCTGGTGGTCGCTGCCGGAGCAGTCGCCGGCGCTGCCGGCACGATCGGAGCAGACGGGGCCGAGGTGCCTGAGGTCCCGGTCCCATTCGCTGCTACCGCCGTGAACGTGTACGTGGTGCCGTTCGCCAGCCCGGCGACGGTGCAGGTGCCGGACCCGCCTTCAATGCGGCAGGAACGGCCGCCGGGCGCGGCCGTCACGGTGATGTCCGTGGGGGCGTTCGAGGGGTACGCGACTGCTGTCGTCACGGTGGCCGAGCCATCGCCGCCGGTTGCCGTCGGCGTCGCTGGAGTCCAGGGTGGTGCGAGTGCGGTCGTAATCGAGTCGAGCGATGAGGTCCAACCGGTCGTCGCCGTGAGATACCGGACTCGCAGCGATGACGCAGTACCGGAGAACGCGCCGGCCGCGACCGTCGGCGCGTTGCCGAAGAAGTCGACCGTAGTGAGATTCGATGCGTCTCGGAATGTCTTGAACCCAAGCGAGGTGACAGAACTGGGCCAGGCGAAGGTCACGGAGCGGAGCCCGCTGGCCAGCCAGAACGCGTCCGGCCCGATCGTGGACACGGAGGAGGGGATCGTGATCGTTTCGAGGTTGGCCACACTCGCGAAGGCCTGATTGTTGATCGTCGTGACGGCACTTGGGGACGCGAAGCTGATCGAGCGGAT
>CAZPQP010000332.1:0-1643 GCA_964588635.1 uncultured Bifidobacterium sp. | reverse complement strand
TCTCGAAGAAGAGCGAGTCCTCGCCCTCCTGGAACGGCGGCACGTAGCGGCCGATATCACCCTTGCTCGTCGGGTCCTCGATCTTGATGATGCGGGCACCGAGATCGGCGAGGTGCACGGTGCCCCAAGGGCCCGCGCCGTACTGCTCGACGGCGAGGATGGTGACGTCTTCGAGTGGTCTGCGCATGGATGAGAGCCTAGTCGGGAGGAGGGGTGCGAGATACGACGGTCCGGACACGAAAAAAGGGGGCGACGGCGCGAGCCGCCGCCCCCTCGTCTTCGCGGTCCTAGCGGCGGGTGGCCGCCTTCTTGCGCTTCGGCTTGGCCGCCGCCTTGTGCGGCGACACGGCCATGCGGTGCGGCAGCTTGACCAGGGAGAGCAGCTCGCCCTGGAAGGTGCGGCCGCGCTGCTTGAGCAGCTTGGCGCGGAGCTTCTTCGTCGCCGCGACGTCGATCGCGAGCGTCTTCGGATCGACGACGACGCCGTAGGCCTCACGTGCCAGCTCGACCGAGGTGAAGTCGTCGAGGATGTCCTCGACGACCAGCTTCGGGTCGCGCTTGAGCGGGTTGCCGTAGCCACCGCCGTTCGGCTCGATCAGCTGGATCGCGTCGCCGGCCTCGCACATGAGGCCGGTCACCTTCGCCGGGATCTCCTCGAAGCCGCCGCCGGCCTTGTGGTGGCGGACCATCGCCGGCAGGCCGTCATAGCCGCCGAAGATGCCGCGCGGGGGATCCGTGTGGCGATCGCCCTCGCAGGAGTACGCGCCCGGCTCGAGGAACCGGTTCGTGCGGACGATGCCGACACCGCCGCGCCACTGGCCCGGCGCCGCCGGCTCGTCACGCAGCTCGTAGCGCTCCGTCCGCATCGGGAAGCGCATGTCGAGCTCCTCGATCGGGTTGTTGCGCGTGTTCGCCATCAGGCAGTCGACGGAGTCCATGCCGTCGCGGCCCTTGCGTCCGCCGTACGAGCCCTCGTTCACCTCGAGGTAGAGCCAGTACTCGCCCTTCTCGGGGATGAAGCCCGCGTACGAGCAGAAGTGGATCGCGGCGGAGTTGCCCGCCGTCACCAGATCCGGCACGACCTTCGACAGGGCCACGATCGTGTTGTCCACGACGCGCTGGCACTGGTTGAAGCGCGAGAAGCAGGCGCGCGGGAAGTTCGGGTTGAAGATCGAGCCCTTCGGCGCGATCACGTCGACGCAGCGGAAGATGCCGTCGTTCTGCGGCACCGGCTCGTCGAGGCGGTCCTGG
Organism: uncultured Bifidobacterium sp.; assembly: GCA_964588635.1. Taxonomy (GTDB): domain Bacteria; phylum Actinomycetota; class Thermoleophilia; order Gaiellales; family F1-60-MAGs149; genus F1-60-MAGs149. The sequence goes on along the minus strand of CAZPQP010000332.1, from coordinate 392 downwards.
TCGAGCAGGATCGTGCGGATCGCGAAGTACGCGGCGACCAGCAGCGACCCCTCGAACGGCACGTTGTAGCCCGTCGGGACCTCGGCGTTCGACCCGGTCAGGTCGACCGTGACGTGATCGCCCTTGACGATGATCTTCGTCTCCACCCGCAGACGCACGTCGCGGTTGCGACCGTCGTCGTCGAGCCACGCCGTCGGCGCCACGTACTCGCCGTCGGGGAGCTTCTTGATCTCGTCGCGGAGGCGCTTCTCCGAGTAGTCCATCCAGTCGTACGCAGCCGACATGCAGGTGTCGGCGCCGTACTTCTCGAGGAGGCGGTAGAAGCGGTCACGGCCGAGGATGCAGGCCGCCTTCATGGCCTCCATGTCGCCGCGGTTCATCGTCTCCGTGCG
>CAZPQP010000331.1:0-1655 GCA_964588635.1 uncultured Bifidobacterium sp. | reverse complement strand
CGTGCGTCGCATGTTCGAATCATGCCGGGGGCACTGCTCGCTTCGCGCAAGGAGCGCCGGGTCGCAGAGTTCGGCTCCGCGCATCACGGTGCAAGGAGCCCCAGCGGAACGACGCCGATGCCGTCCGAGCGCCGGTACGCGGCGGGGCCGGTGTTGATCACGATCGCATCGAGCAGCCTGTCGCCGAGCTGGGCCGCAAGCCAGCGCAGGCTGCGCACGTCGCGGTCGTCCACGGTGCCGGCGAGCTTCACCTCGATGGCGAGCACGCGACCGTCCGCGGCGACGACGACGAGATCGACCTCATGATCGCCGTTGCGCGTGCGCAGGTGCACGGTCTCGGCCTCGGCAGCCTGCGCGGGCACGCGCACGCAGAGCGTGGCGAGTGACTCGAACAGGTGGCCGAGCATGGTGCCGGCCTGCGGCCCGATCGGCGATCCCGCGCCGTCGAGAAGCGCGTCGCGGGTGAGCCCCAGGAGACGTGTGGCGAGTGCCGGATCGGCGAGATGGTGCTTCGGCGACTGGCCCAGCCGCGTCATGAAGCTGCCCGAGGGCGTCCACGCCGCGACAGGATCCAGGAGCCAGAGGCCGGTGAGGGCATCGCGGTACGCCGTCGCCGTGGCCCGCGCTGGCTTGTCGGACTGCCCCGGCGTCGCCGCGTCGAGGATCTGCGAGTAGCTCGCCGTGGTCGCCGTCGCGGAGGCGTAGGCGCGAAGCCAGGCCAGCATCACCTCCGTCCTGCGCACGTTGAGTCCGTGCTCGGGCACGTCCCGATCGACGACGCTGCGTAGATAGGAATCGAGCTGGAACCGCAGCGCACGTGCGGAGAGGCTGCGCAAGCCGGGAAACCCGGAGGCGAGGATCTCGTCGACATAGTCCGGCAGGCGCAGCTCGCAGGTACCGCCCAACTGCGATCGGGCCCCGGACAGCAGGTCCGCGAGGCTGACGCAGGGCTCTCCGATGCCCCGCTCCGACAGTGTCATCGGGCGCATGCGCAGCCGGCCGATGCGTCCGGCGCCGGAATGGGTCGTGACACCCAGCCGCGGCGATGCGCTGCCCGTGAGGAGAAACTGCCCGCCCGTGGGGTCCTCGTCGACCGCGCGACGCACGACGTCCCACACCTCCGGCACCTTCTGCCACTCGTCGACGAGCAACGGGCGAGCGCGCCGCAGGATGAGTTCCGGATCGGCTGCGATCGCCTCCCGCACCGACTTCGAGTCCAGCTTGGCCAGCCCGTGGGCCCGCTCCTCGGCGGTCGTCGTCTTGCCCACGCCCTTCGGCCCGTCGATGGCGATGGCGGGCACGTCGGTGAAGAGCGCGTCCAGTTCGGAATCGATGATTCGACGAGAGTAGGCCACACCCGAACTATACCGATAGCATCACTTGAACTAGACAATTAGCATCATCGGAGCTGAGCAAAGCGCACCGTCGAGTGGCCGGCGACGACGGTGCGATACATGGGGGGAGCCGCGAGCACAGCACTCTCCTGCTCTGACATTAGAGCGTTGTGGGACCGCACCCGAAACGACGTTCCCGGCTGAGGAGATCCACAGGCTCCGGTGGAAACTCGAGGGACGTCGTGGGGTAATCCCCAGCCGTCGCATTGCCGTTGCCGTTCGGCCGGCACACACTGGGGCCGACATGCGCAGCAACCGCCC
>CAZPQP010000330.1:0-1660 GCA_964588635.1 uncultured Bifidobacterium sp. | reverse complement strand
GCATCACCAACGCCGCGGGCAACGTCTGCGGGCTGATGCCGCATCCCGAGCACGCGGTCGATCCGCTGCTCGGCTCGATCGACGGCCAGCTGCTCGTCGGCCGGCTCATCGCCGCCTAATCTTCCGCGCAGAGCGTTCTCACCGACAGCCCCCATGGTGGGGACGAATCACGACAAGGAGTTCCCCGATGGCACAGGTCTCGATCGGCTCGCTGAGCGACTTCCCCGAAGGCACCCCGACGTTCGCCGAGGCGGACGGCACGCGTCTCTGCGTCGTGCGCATCGGCGACACGGTCCACGCGATCTGCGACGACTGCCCGCACGCCGAGGCCTCGCTGAGCGAGGGCGACTTCCTCGCCGACGACATGGCGATCGAGTGCCCGCTGCACGGCAGCGCCTTCAACCTCGAGACCGGCGACCCCGACGCGCCGCCGGCCACGGAGGCCGTGCAGGTCTTCCCGGTCACGGTCGACGGCGACGACGTCCTCGTCGAGGTCTGAGCAGATGCCGATCGCGCTGATCGTCGGCGGCGGCATGGCCGGCCGTGCCGCCGCGGTGACGCTGCGGCGCGTCGGCTACCAAGGCGAGATCGTCCTCGTCGGCGATGAGACCACGCCGCCGTACGACCGCCCGCCGCTGTCCAAGTCGGTGATCGTCGGCACCGCGGATCTCGACAAGGTGATCAAGCCGGCCCTCGAGACGTACGCCGAGGACGGCATCGACCTGCGCCTCGGCGTGGCGGTCACGGCCGCCGACGCGACGGCGCGCACGGCCACGCTGTCGGATGGCTCGGAGATCGCGTGGGACTCGCTCGTCATCGCCACCGGCTGCGCCCCGCGCGAGGTCCCGATTCCCGGTCTGGACAAGCCCGGCGTCTTCCGCATCACGCGCATGGATGAGGCGCTGGCGATCCAGGAGGTGCTGGCCTCCGGTCCGAAGCGCCTGGCGATCATCGGCGGTGGCTTCATCGGCATGGAGGCCGCCACCGCCGCCGTTGCGCACGGCCATACCGCCACGGTGATCGAGGCCGCGCCCGAGCCGATGGCCCGGCCGCTCGGCCTCACCGTCGCCGAGCACGTGCTGCGCTGGGCGACCGACCGCGGCGTCGAGGTGCTCGCGGGCGTCGGGGTGGAGGAGGTGCTCGGCGACGATCGCGCCTCCGGCGTGCGGCTCGCCAACGGCGAGATCATCGACGCCGATCTCGTGATCTGCGCGATCGGGCAGGTGCCGCGCCTCGGGCTGGCGCAGTTGCTCGGCTGCGTGGAGGAGGCCGGCGGGGTACGGGTCGACGCGTCGATGCAGACCAGCGTCGAGGGCGTCTACGCCGTCGGCGACATCGCCGCCTTCCCGAGCACGTGGGCCGACGAGGATCGCATCCGCATCGAGCACGCCGCCGTCGCGATCGGCCACGGGCAGACTGCGGCGGAGCACATCGCCACCGGTGAGGGCCTGTTCGAGGATCTGCCGTCGTTCTGGTCGGACCAGGGCGACATCACGCTCAACATGGTCGGCGTGGCGCGTCCCGACGACGAGATCGTCTGGCGCGGCGACCGCGACCTGCCGGCGTGCACGGCGTTCTATCTGCGTGAGGGCAAGCTGCGCGCCGCGATGTCGGTGGGCGACATGAAGACCCTGCGCGGCGTGCGCAAGCTGTTCGCCGC
>CAZPQP010000329.1:0-1673 GCA_964588635.1 uncultured Bifidobacterium sp. | reverse complement strand
ATTACCATAACCTCTGGTTTCAACGTTCTAGATTGCAGGGGAGCAACATGGCAACCATCGAGGAGCAGCCCGAGCGCACGCTCGAATCGCGACTGCGTTTCAGCCGCGAGATGATGGAGGGATCCATCTACCGCAAGTACGAGAAGGCGATGCGGAAGTTCTGGGATCCGGGCGAGTTCGACTACGAGGCCGACGCCCGCGACTTCCAGGAGCTGACCCCGGAGCAGCAGCGCGGCATCGTGATGATCACCGTGCGCTTCCTCGGCGGCGAGCAGGAGGTCACCGACGAGACGCTGCCGATGATCTACGCGGCGCACGCCCTCGGCAAGTTCGACTGGACCATGTTCCTGTCGAGCTTCATGATGGAGGAGGCCCGCCACTCGCAGTTCTTCGCCATGTGGCACGAGAAGGTCGTCGGCGCCGTCGACCCCGACGAGCTGCGCGAGTACTGGATCGACCGCGAGAAGACCGTCGACCCGTCCGGACGCTACGCCACCGGCGAGCCCGTGTACGAGGGCCTGCCCTACTTCGGGCACCAGCTGATCGACGCCTGCCACGCCGGCGACCTCGCCGCGGTCGAGGAGGGCTTCGTCCGCTTCTCGACGCTCTACAACATCTGGGTCGAGGGCGTCCTGACGATGCCGTCGTACGAGATCGTCATCGACACGTGCGACATCTGGGGCAAGCTCGGCACCCTGCGCCACGGCTTCAAGCAGATCGTCGCCGACGAGGGCCGCCACATCACGTTCGGCACGGCGGCCTGCCGCCAGCTGATCGAGAAGCGCCCCGAGCTCGAGCAGGTCGTGCACGACGCGATCAACCTCTACCGCGGCAACGCCGTCGGCATGCTCGAGTACCAGCGCTTCGTGCCGGAGCTCGACCTGCAGAAGTACCAGCTGCAGAAGGTCCGCCACTACAAGAACCGCTGCCGCGAGCTCAACATCACGCCCGACCAGACCCTGATCGACGACATCCTCGATCCGAACCTGGACTTCGTGATCGGCGTCGAGGCGGGCTGATCATGGCGCGCAAGTGGACGTGCAACGAGCACGCATGCGAGACCGAGATCCGCGCCGACTCGATGGAGGAGCTGATCGAGCAGGTCAACGCCCACATGGCGGAGACCCACGACAGCTACGAGCTCGAGGAGATGATCGAGGACGCCTCCGTCGAGGTCGATGACGACGCGTGAGCCGCGTCGCCCCTGAGACCGAGCGGGAAACCGTCGACCGCCTCGTCCAGCGGACCGTCTTCACGCCGGTCCGCGGGGCGGGTGCGGTCGCCGAGACCGTCGCCCGCCTCGGCGAGGCGATCGGTCTCGGCCTGCTCAAGCCCGGAGATCGACTCCCCTCCGAGATGCAGCTGGCCTCTGCGCTCGGGATCTCCGCGGTGTCGCTGCGCAGCGCGCTCGTCGTGCTGCGCAGCGCCGGCCTCATCGAGACCCGGCGGGGGCGCGGCGGCGGCACCTTCATCACGGAGGGCGCCGCCCAGGCGCTGCTGCCGGAGGCCGAGGCGCCGGACGCGCAGGCGCTCGAGGACCTCGCCACCGAGCGCGCGGTCGTCGAGGGCGGCGCGGCCGCGCTGGCCGCGGAGCGCGCCACCGATGAGCAGCGTGCGCTGCTCGAGTCGATCGTCGAGGGCATGATCGGCCTGCAGCCGTTCGAGGCCTGGTC
>CAZPQP010000328.1:0-1702 GCA_964588635.1 uncultured Bifidobacterium sp. | reverse complement strand
TGCGGCTCCGGTGACGACGACCTTGACGGGGCTGGACATAGGTTCCTCCGGGGGAAGACTCGGTTGGCTGAATCGTGCCAACACCGTGGGTTTTCGGCGGCACGTTGACAGCGGCGCGGGATCGCGACGCAGGTCGATTGGGCAAGCGGGGGGTACTCCCACGCGCCCGTGGTTAACAGAGGGGTCTGACCCCTCTGTTAACTACCTGATCGCAGCGTGCACCGCGGCGGCGCACTTGCGGCCGTCGGCGATCGCCGTCACCACCAGATCGGCGCCGCGCACCGCGTCGCCGCACGCGAAGACGCCCGGGGTCGCGGTCGCGTACGCGCCGTCCACCTCGACGGTGCCGCGCTCGCCGATCGCGGCGCCGGACTGCACGTAGATGTCGTCCTCCTGCGTGCCGGTGAAGCCGATCGCGAGCAGGACGAGATCGACCTCGAGGGTCACCTCGCCGCCCTTCGCGGGCACCGGCTTGCGGATGCCCGTCTCCTCGTAGCCGGGGAACTCGACCTTGTGGCCGACGAGGTGCGTGACGTGGCCGTCCTTGCCCTCGAAGCCGTCGGTGACGAACTGCCACTCGCGCTGGCCGCCCTCCTGATGCGCCGCGTACGTGCGCAGCACCACCGGCCAGTCGGGCCAGGTCTTCTGCGGGTTGCGCTCGCTCGGCGGCGTGGGGCCGTGCGCGATCTCGTGCACCTCGATCGCGCCCTCGCGCAGCGCGTTGCCCAGGCAGTCGGCGCTCGTGTCGCCGCCGCCGAGGATCGCGACGCGCTTGCCCTTGGCGGTGATCTCCGGCCCTTCGATCGGCAGGCCCGCCGCGCGGCGGTTCTGCTGGATCAGGTACGGCATGGCGTACTCGATGCCCGCCAGCTCACGGCCCGGCAGGTAGAGATCGCGGTGGCGCTGGGCGCCCGTGGCGAGGATCACGGCGTCGACGCCGCTCCGCAGCTCGTCGAGCGACAGATCGCGGCCGACCTCGACGCCGGTGGCGAACTCGACGCCCTCGGCCTCGAGCTGCTCGAGGCGGCGGTCGATGGTCATCTTGTCGAGCTTGAAGTCGGGAATGCCGTAGCGCAGGAGGCCGCCGAGGCGATCGTCGCGCTCGAACACCGTGACGCCGTGGCCGGCGCGGACCAGCTGCTGTGCGGCGGCGAGGCCGGCCGGGCCGGAGCCGATCACCGCGACGCGCTTGCCGGTCTTCTTCTCGGCCGGCAGCGGGGTAACCCAGCCGTTCTCGAACGCCTCCTCGATGATCTTGAGCTCGACCTGCTTGATCGTCACCGGGTCGTCCTCAAGGGCCAGCACGCAGGCCTCCTCGCACGGGGCGGGGCAGACGGCGCCGGTGAATTCGGGGAAGTTGTTCGTGGCGTGCAGGCGATCAATCGCGTCGCGGAAGTGGTCGCGCTCGACGAGGTCGTTCCACTCGGGGATCAGGTTGCCGAGCGGGCAGCCCGTGTGGCAGAACGGCACGCCGCAGCCCATGCAGCGCCGCGCCTGCTCGCGCACCAGGCCGACCTCGGCCTCGGGCGCCACGAACGCGTAGTCCTGCAGGCGCTCCTCGACAGGGCGGTACGGCGTGACGCGCCGCTGGATCTGGAGGAAGCCCTTGGGGTCAGTCACCGGCGATCGCCGCCTCTTCGTCTCTGGCCGCGCGCTCGGCGAGCACGCGCGCGTAGTCGTCCGGCATCACCTTCACGAAGCG
>CAZPQP010000327.1:0-1702 GCA_964588635.1 uncultured Bifidobacterium sp. | reverse complement strand
TAGGAGCCACGCTCTTGCCTGTCATGGAATCGCCCAAGCCCACCCGCAAGCCGACGTACTTCGAGCGCATGCGCGCCGAGATCGACGCCGATCCGGTGCGGCGCGAGCGCGCGGCCGCATTCCGGCGCCAGATCGACATGGTGGACGAGCTGATGCTCGGAATCGACGATCGTCGCATCGAGCTCGGCATGAGCAAGGCCGAACTGGCGCGCCGCGTCGATCGCGATGCCTCGTCGATCCGACGGCTGTTCACAAGCGGCGGCAATCCCGAGATCACCCTGGTCGCCGCGCTTGCCGAAGCGGTGGGTATGCGCATCACGCTGCTCCCTCGGGGCTGAAGCGCCAGTCTTCGCGCGACGGCGGCCGGCCGTGACGTGGCAGGTGCGCATCGAGCCGCCTGCGCAGGAGTTCCTCGCGCTGATTCCTGAGGCCGTGCGCGAGCATTTCGACGGCATTCTCTCCGCGTTGCTCGCTCGGGACCCGACGCGGTTCCGTGGCGGCGGCTACTGGGAGGCGATGCACGGCGACATGCGCGGATGGTTCGAGGTCCGCTGCGCAGGTCCGCGACGCGAGCAGTTCCGATTGTTCTGCCTGCTCGAGAACGGCTCGCCGGATGCGCTCGTGGCGCTCGGCCTCGAAGGTCCGACCATCGTCGTGATCACGGGTCTCCGCAAGCCGCATCGGACCGTCTTCAGCGCGACGGACTACGCCCGCGTGCGACGGGAGGGTGACGCGTATCGCAGTCAGGTCCCGCGCCGCGCGCTCGAGTGAACCGCTCGCGTAGGCTTCGCGCCATGAAGATCCGCGCCGCAGTACTCGAGGAATTCGGCCAGCCGCTCGTCGTCCAGGAGGTCGATCTGGCCGAGCCCAGGGCGGGCGAGGTGCTCGTGCGCCTGGAGGCGTGCGGCGTCTGCCACACCGACCTCTACACGGCGTCGGGCGCGGACCCGACGGGCTACGCGCCCTGCGTGCTCGGACACGAGGGCGCCGGCGTCGTGGAGAAGATCGGCGAGGGCGTCACCATGGTGCAGCCCGGCGATCACGTGATCACCCTCTTCGCCCCCGAGTGCGGGCAGTGCATCCACTGCCGCAGCTCGCGCACGAACCGCTGCATCGCGATCCGCGAGGAGCAGGGCCGTGGCTACCTGCCCGACGGCACGGCGCGCCTCTCGCGCGGCGGCGAGGAGCTGCGCCACTTCATGGGCACCTCGACGTTCGCCGAGTACACGGTGATGCCGGAGATCGCGCTCGCCAAGGTGAGTCCCGAGGCGCCGCTCGACGGCTGCGCGCCGTTCGCGTGCGGCCTCTCGACGGGCATCGGCGCGGCGCTCTACACGGCGCAGGTCGAGCGGGGCTCCACGGTCGCCGTCTTCGGCTGCGGTCTCGTCGGCCTCGGCGCGGTGATCGGCGCGCGCCTCGCCGGCGCCGAGCGCATCATCGCGATCGACCTCGCCGAGAACCGCCTGCAGGACGCGCTGCACCACGGCGCGACCGAGACGCGGGTCGGCGGCCCCGACACCGTCGACTGGCTCAAGGAGCAGACCGACGGCTACGGCATCGACTACACGTTCGAGGCGACCGGCAATGTCAACGTCATGCGCCAGGCCGTCGAGAGCGCGCGCGAGGCCTGGGGCCTCGCGACGATGTGCGGCGTCGCCGGCAAGGGCGAGCTGCTCGAGGTGATCCCGCGCTTCCTGATCAC
>CAZPQP010000326.1:0-1709 GCA_964588635.1 uncultured Bifidobacterium sp. | reverse complement strand
CCGCGCAGGATCGCCAGCGGCGTGCGCGCGATGATCGCGATGTCCATCCAGATCGACCACGACTCGAGGTAGTAGAAGTCGAGGCGGACGAGCGTGTCGAAGCCGAGGTTCGAGCGACCTGAGACCTGCCAGAGGCCGGTGATGCCCGGCAGCACGCTGTAGCGGCGGCGATGCCACTGCTCGAGCAGCTGGTAGTCGCGCATCGGCAGGGGGCGGGGGCCGACGAGGCTCATCTCGCCCTTGATCACGTTGATCAGCTGGGGCAGCTCGTCGATCGAGAAGCGGCGCAGCACGCGGCCGACCGGGGTGATGCGCGGATCGTTGCGGATCTTGAAGAGCGCGCCATCGGCCTCGTTCTGCTCCTCGAGCTCGGCCTGCGCCTGTGCGGCGTTCGTGACCATGCTGCGCAGCTTCAGCATCGCGAAGGGCTGCTCGCCCAGGCCGACGCGCTGATCCCGGAAGAGGATCGGGCCGGGGGAGGTGAGTCGGATCATCACGATCGAGATCAGCAGGATCGGGCTGAGGAGCAGCAGGAGGCCGATCGAGATGACCAGGTCGAAGGCGCGCTTGACGAACCAGTCGACGCCCTGGATGGTCGGCGGCACGATGTCGAAGAGGGGCACGGCGAGGCCGGGCACGTAGTCCGCGTGGTGGGCGAGGACGCCGGCCGCCGTCGGCACGACGCGGAGGCGGATGCGCCGCTCGCGGCACGCCTCGAGGGCGATCAGCATCGTCTCGTCGTCCGGCGGGCGGGCGAGGACGACGTCGTGCGGATGGTGCTCGGAGATCGCGTCGGCGAGGTGGTCGATGTCATCGACGTGCGCGACGGTGCGCAGACCCGCGCCGGGCGCACCGGTGCGCAAGGCGGCCTCGACGCTGCGCGTCGCGTCGGGCTCGCCGACCACGAGCACGCGGCGCTCGACGCCGATCAGCTTGGCCGTGGCGTCGATCATCCAGGAGTAGACGCCGCGCAGGAAGGGGATCAGCAGCGCGGAGGCGACGAAGGTGTACGGGAAGATCAGGTACGTCGTGAAGCGCTCGTTGTCGGTGACGACGGAGAAGATCGCGATCACCACGACGGCCACGAAGAGGCCGGCGACGATCTGCGCGCCGCCCGGGCGCGTCTCGCGCGGACGGTAGAGGCCGTTGCGGGCGAAGATCAGGACCGTGACGAGCAGCACGAACGGCAGCCACGCCCGCTCCGCCGCCCACAGCTGCTCGGCGAACACCTCGCGTCGGTTCAGCACCTCGCGCAGCACGAGTCCCGAGAAGATCGCGGCGCTGATGCCGAAGACGTCGATGGCCAGCAGCACGAGGACGTCGAGCCCGCGCCCGATCAGGTGGCGCAGGCGACGCGTGGAGACGCCGGTCTCGGAGCGGGGATCCTTGATCTCGCGCGGCGGCAGGTCGGCGGGAGCCGAGACGATGTCGCGCGGGTCGGGAGAGACAGGGGCAGCCACGTCGCTGAGTCTACAGCGCCGACGGAAGACTTCCTGCCTTCAGCCGCACGTGTGAAACCCCGTTGTTATGCGGAGAATCAGGCGCCGACGACGCGGCCGGTCAGCTCGGCGCGGCTCGACTGATCGAGCAGCCGCTGCAGGCCCTCGCGGAGGTCGACCGTCGGCTCCCAGCCGAGCAGCTCCTGCGCGCGCGTGATGTCGGGGCGGCGCTGCTGCGGGTCGTTGACCGGCAGCGCCTCGAAGACGATC
>CAZPQP010000325.1:0-1714 GCA_964588635.1 uncultured Bifidobacterium sp. | reverse complement strand
GCGAGCGCCGGCGCCGGCGCCGGGCGCTGGCGCCGCAGCGCCACTTCGCGCGCCCGGTGCCGCTCGTCCCAGCGGCTGCTTCCGCCGTCGCTCACGGCTCCGCCTCGACGGCCGCGCGCAGCGTGGCCATCTCGACGGCAGCCATGGCGGCTTCGTAGCCCTTGTTCGACGGACCCGGACCGGCGCGCTCCACCGCCTGCTCCACCGAGTCGGTGGTGAGGATGCCGAAGGCCATCGGCACACCCGTCGACAGCGCCGCCGAGGTCACCCCCTGCGCTGCCGCCTGGCAGATGTACTCGAAATGCGGCGTGCCGCCGCGAATCACGCAGCCCAGGCAGATGACGGCCGCCGGCTGCCGCGTGACCGCCGCGTGATGGGCCGCCAACGCCACTTCGAAGGCGCCCGGCACCCACAGGACATCGATGGCCTCGGCCGCCACACCCGCGGCGTCGAGCGCCTCGCGCGCGCCGGTGAGCAGGCGGCCGGTGACGAAGTCGTTGAAGCGGGCGGCGAACGTGAGTCGACGGATGAACGAGTTCAGCTTGATGCCGCCGTCGCCCTCGTAGCGGTTGTAGGCATCGACCTGACCCTTGAGCGGGTAGTCGAACTCGTCGCTCTTGGCGTTGACGAGCACGTAGCCGCCGGTGCTCTCGCCGAAGTACACGCGGGGCTGGGTGAGCGCGATGTCGCCGGTCGGCGGGATGTCCTTGAGCAGGTACTGCGGCGTGCCGTCGTTCGTCGCCTTGTTGGCTGCGCTGCCCACCGCACCGAAACCGTGCGTGTAGACGAGTTGGCGGTTCACCCACGACTGGCTCGGGAGGTCGGCGCGGTTCAACTCGCGCGCGCTCACCATGACCTGCGTCGTCGTGCCGCCCACCTCGTACCGGTCGACGTCCACGTCGGAAAAATTGTAGAAGGTCTGGAGGCTCTGGAACGACTGGTAGTTGCGCAGCGTCTCGTACGGGTCCCACAGCCGCGCGTTCTCGACCGTCGCCTGGTTCGCGATGATCGCCTCGGCGTCGAGATTCTCCTGGTAGTTGAACGGGACGACCCCGACCTTCGACAGGCCGAACGCATCGCGCGTCGCCGCGATGTTGCGCTTGATGTACGGGCGCTCGCTCTGGAGTTCGTTCGGATTGACCCGCAGCGACTGGTAGATCGCCGGGAAGATCGTGCCGACCACGAGGGCCACGAACGCCCAGAGGCCGACCGCGATGACCGGGAGCACCCAGCCGCGCCGGCGGATGTTCCAGATGAAGAGCCCGGCCGCGACGACCGAGATGACGACGAGCAGGTTGAGCGCCGGGAGCTGCGCGGCGATGTCGGTCTTGCTCGCGCCGGCCACGACGCCGCGCTGGGAGAAGTTCAGGTTGTACCGGGCGAACCAGTACTGCCCCGTCTTCACGAGCGCCATCACACCGAGGATCACGGAGACGTGACCCTTCACCTGCGGCGAGACGCGCCCCTGCTTCGCGCCCTGGAGGCGGATCCCGCCGTTGAGGTAGTGCATCGCGATCGTGGCGAGCAGCACGACCACGAGCGCGACGAACAACCAGTTGAGGAAGAAGTTGATGAACGGCAACTGGAAGACGTAGAAGCCGATGTCCTTCTTGAACTGCGGATCGACCTTGCCGAACGACACACGGTGCGTGAAGAGCACCCACTGCTGCCACTCGCCGGCGACCGTCCCGCCCACGATGATCGCGAAGAACGC
>CAZPQP010000324.1:0-1715 GCA_964588635.1 uncultured Bifidobacterium sp. | reverse complement strand
GATTGCCGAAGCCGGTGTGAACCACAACGGCCAATTGGACTTGGCCATGCAACTGATTGAGGCGGCTGCAAGCGCAGGTGCCGATGCCGTGAAGTTTCAAACCTTCCAAGCAGATCGCTTGGGATATCGCCGTCAGGCGATATCCCACGTGATCTGCTTGGTCTCGCTCATCGCGTCGAGGATGTACGTCGACAGCTCGCGGCCGGCACCCGACTTCTTCGCGCCGCCGAACGGGGCCATCTGATCCCAGTAGTTCGTCGTCTCGTTGATGTGCACCGTGCCGTGGCACAGCTCCTCGGCGTAGCGCCACGCGGTGCGGAGATCCTCGGTGAAGACCGCGGCCGTGAGGCCGAACTCCGTCTCGTTGGCGATGCGGATCGCCTCGTCGTCCGTGTCGAACGTGATGATCGGGGCGACCGGGCCGAACGTCTCCTCCTGGGCGATGCGCATGTCGCTCGTGACGCCCGTGATGATCGTCGGCTCGTGCAGACGCCCCTCGGCGCCACCGCCGTAAACCACTGTCGCGCCCTTCGCGACCGCGTCGGCCACGTGCTCCTTGGTGCGGTTGAGGTTCGCATCCGTCGCGACCGGGCCCATGTCGGTGTCGTGCTGCAGCGGATCGCCCAGCTTGAGCGCCTTCGTGCGCTCCGTCAGCAGCTCGACGAAGCGATCCTGCACGTCCCGATGCACGAGGATGCGCTCCGCGGCCGTGCAGCACTGGCCCGCCAGGTAGAAGCAGCCGGTGATGGCCGCGTCGGCGGCATGCTCGAGGTCCGCGTCGGCACGCACGATCTGCGGGCCGTTGCCGCCCAGCTCGAGGACGCGGTTCTTGAGGCCCGCGGCGCTCGCGACCTTCTCGCCCGTCGTGACCGAGCCGGTGAAGACGACCGAGCCGACCTTGTCGTGCGCCACGAGCTCGGCGCCGATGTCGCCGTAGCCGTGCACGAGGTTGATCGTGCCGGCCGGGAAGCCCGCCTCATGCAGGACGTCGACGAACATGTTCGCGCAGATCGGCGCGATCTCCGACGCCTTCCAGACCAGCGTGCAGCCGAGCGCGAGCCCGTAGACGATCGGGATGCCGGCGATGTCGACGGGGAAGTTCCACGGCGAGACCGCCGCGACCACGCCGATCGGCTCCTGCGTGACCATGATGCGCTTGCTGCCGTTGCGCTCCTGCGTCGAGGGGAGCACCTGGCCGCGGTAGCGGATGACGTCCTCGGAGGCGCGGCGGAAGTGGTCGACGGTGAACTCCACCATCTCCTCCTCGGCCTCGCGGATCGTCTTGCCCGTCTCACGGGTGATCATCTCGGCGATCGCCGGCGCGCGCTCGAGGCAGATCTCGAGGGCCTTGCGGCAGATGTCCACGCGCTGCATCAGCGGCGTGCGGCGCCACGCGGGGAACGCCGCCGCGGCAGCCGCAACCGCCGCCTCCAGCTGGTCGCTCGTCGCGGCGTTGACCGTGCCGACGAGGCTGTCGTCGTACGGATTGCGGACCTCGATCTCCGCGCCCTTGCCGTCCTGCCACGCGCCATTGATGAATGCGCCCGGATACGTCGCCAATGCCATCCCCTCCCCGGAGATCGTGATGCCGAGAGCCTAGTGGAGAACCTTCACTCGGCAAAGGAATCTGCGAACGCCCACGCATCGCCGCACGAACCAAAACGGGCCCCCGGCGCCGGCCGAAGCCGACCCCGAGGGCCCGTCAAGGAGAGCTG
>CAZPQP010000323.1:0-1727 GCA_964588635.1 uncultured Bifidobacterium sp. | reverse complement strand
CGGATCGCCCCACAGGCACTGGTAGAGCGCGTCGCCGAGGAACAGCACGCGGTCCTCCGGCTCCCAGACGACGACGGAGTCGTCGGCGTGGTCGCCGCCGACCCAGCGCAGCTCGACCGTCGTGTCGCCGAGATCCACCCGGTGCGACTCGGCGAAGGTGATCTGCGGGACGACGATGCGCAGCGAGGTGCGCTCGTCCTCGGTGAACTCCTCGAGGAGGTGGGGGAGGGAGAACGCGAGCTCGAGCCCGTCGTCGACGCGCTGGCGCAGCGCCGCCTCGTCCCACGCGTAGCCGGCCTGTACGGCGACGCCGGCCGCTGTCTTCTCCGACGCGAGCACCGGCACATCGAGCGCGGCCGACCCGAACGAGTGGTCCCAGTGCCAGTGCGTCAGCGCGATGCCGACGATCGGCGGGCGGTCGTGGGCCTCGAGCTCGGCGGCGAAGGCGGCGAGGTGCGCAGGCGAGGCGCCGCCGTCGACGAGCAGCGTGCCGGCCGTGCCCCGGATCGCGCCGAGCACGGGACGATCCGTGCGCTCGTCGGGGGTGAAGCGATCGACGCGCGGGGAGACCTCCTCGAAGCGGCACGCGGGCATGCGCGCAGGGTAGACGCGCCTGTCGGGTGGCGCACAGTGCGAGCCGCGCGCGAGCGGTATCGTCCGCGCATGCGCGTGTCGTCCTGCATCGCCATCGCCTGCGTCGCGATCGGCGCGCTCGCGTGCGTCGGGTCCGCCGCCGCCGCGCCGACCTGCCACGGCCTGCCCGTGACGATCGCGAAGCACGCGGGATTCGTCGAGGGGACGCCGCACCGGGACGTCATCCTGCTCACCGGCAAGGGCACCGTCCACGCCGGGGGCGGGCGCGACATCATCTGCGGCTCGCAGCGCGCGGACGTCATCGACGGCGGCGCGGGCGACGATGTCATCGTCGCGGGCGCGGGTGCCGACCGCATCACCGGCGGGCCGGGACGCGATCGCATCTTCGGCGAGGCCGGCGCAGACCAGCTCGACGGCGAGGAGGGCCACGATGTGGTGATCAGCGGCACCGATCGGCGCATCCGGCCGCGGCAGGCGCCGGACTACGTCGACGACAGCGCCTACGCGATCTCGCTCCACATCGACAGCGCATCGCTCGCCGCGGCGAACCAGAACGGCACGACGTTCGGCGTCATGCGGTCGGCGGCGTGTCCGGCGCCCGTGTGGTGGTCGGCCACCGGGACCACGGTGGGCCCATCGCCCCTGCTGCAGACGATGGCGGTCACGTGGCCCGGCGCGTACTCGGCCTGGAAGCAGGACGCATCGAACTCCGCGTTCCCGCCGGGGGGAGCGGTCGCGCCGCAGGCGACCGTGCAGGCCGGCCTCGGCGCGGTCCTCAACTGGAATCCCGCGACGGCGTTCCAGATCACCGGGACCGGACCGGCGAACGAGATGATCATCGAGAACCACGCGACCTGGACGCTCGTCCTCGGCCTCGCTCAGGTGGCCGTCGTGGACGGGCACAGCTACGCGCGCGCGGTACCGCAGCCCCTCACGGCGAGCCTGGTGTCCCACGGGACATCCGCCGTCCAGCAGCCGACGCAGACGATCACGGTCTTCGCGACCCAGCTGCCGGCGTTGCCCGGCACGCTCACGTGCGCGGGAGCATTCGCCCAGTCGATCAGCGTCACCGTGACGCCCTCGAGTCCGACCGCGCTCGTGGCGTACAACAGCGCCACCGGCTTCACGACCGA
>CAZPQP010000322.1:0-1750 GCA_964588635.1 uncultured Bifidobacterium sp. | reverse complement strand
CGGGCATGACGATCGTCTGCGGCGACTCGCACACGGCCACGCACGGCGCCTTCGGCGCGCTGGCCTTCGGCATCGGCACCAGCGAGGTCGAGCACGTCCTGTGCACCCAGACGCTGCCGCAGAAGAAGGCCAAGAAGATGCTCGTCCGCTTCGACGGCGAGGCCGGCAAGGGCGTCGTGGCCAAGGACTACATCCTCGGCCTGATCGGCCAGATCACCGCTGCCGGTGGCCAGGGCTACGTGCTCGAGTACGCCGGCCCCGCGATCGACGCGCTCTCGATGGAGGGTCGCATGACGATCTGCAACATGTCGATCGAGGCGGGCGCCCGCGCCGGCTACTGCGCACCCGACGACACGACGTTCGCGTACCTCGAGGGCAAGGTCGGCGTGCCGAAGGACTTCGACGCCGCCGTCGCCGAGTGGCGCCAGCTGCGCTCCGACGCCGACGCGGAGTACGACCGCGTCGAGGTCGTCAACGTCTCCGAGCTCGCACCGCAGGTCTCCTGGGGCACGAACCCCGGTCAGGTCGCGCCGATCACCGGCACCGTGCCGGAGCCGACGTCGGCCGACGAGGAGCGCGCGCTCGCGTACATGGATCTCAAGGCCGGCCAGGCGCTGCAGGACGTGAAGATCGATCGCGTGTTCCTCGGCTCGTGCACCAACAGCCGCATCGAGGACATGCGGGCCGCCGCGCGCATCGTCGAGGGCAGGAAGGTCGCCCCGCACGTGAGCGCGATGGTCGTCCCCGGCTCGATGATGGTCAAGCTGCAGGCCGAGCAGGAGGGTCTCGACAAGATCTTCCTCGACGCCGGCTTCGACTGGCGGCCGAACGCGGGCTGCTCGATGTGCCTCGGCATGAACCCGGACATCCTCAAGCCGGGCGAGCGCTGCGCCTCGACCTCGAACCGCAACTTCGAAGGCCGCCAGGGCACCGGCGGCCGCACGCACCTGATGAGCCCCGAGATGGCCGCCGCCGCCGCGGTGACCGGCCACCTCACCGACGTCCGCGAGTGGGAGTAGTCACATGGAGCCGTTCACCACCGTCACCGGCGCGACCGCGCCGCTCGACCGGGCCAACGTCGACACCGATCAGATCATGCCGAAGGAGTTCCTCAAGCGCATCGAGCGCACGGGCTTCGGCGAGTTCCTCTTTCACAACTGGCGCCAGGAGGAGACCGATTTCGTCCTCGAGCGCCCCGAGTTCCGTGACGCGCCGATCCTCGTCGCCGGCCCGAACTTCGGCTCGGGCTCCTCGCGCGAGCACGCGCCGTGGGGCCTGCAGGACTGGGGCTACAAGGTCATCATCGCCCCGAGCTTCGCCGACATCTTCCGCTCCAACTGCGGCAAGATCGGCCTGCTGACGGTGCAGCTCGACGAGGCCGACGTGCGCGAGCTGCTCGACGCCGCGCCCGCCGAGATCACGGTGAGCCTCGAGGACCGCACGGTGACGATGCCCGACGGCCGCGTCGTGGCCTTCGAGATCGACGACAAGGTCCGGGAGAACCTGATCAACGGCTGGGACGACATCGCCCTCACGCTGCTGCGCGAGGACAAGATCGCCGAGTACGAGCGCACGCGCGAGCGCCAGGGGCCGAGCACGCTGTCGCTCGGCTAGACGACCCGTCAGGAGCGGTAGGTCAGGTACATGCGCTGGCCGTCGATGTGCTCGGCGATGAAGCCCGCGTCGCTCCAGACGCCCCAGATGAAGCTCGAGCCGCGACGCGAGAGCCACGGCAGGCCGAGGAAGTACA
>CAZPQP010000321.1:0-1806 GCA_964588635.1 uncultured Bifidobacterium sp. | reverse complement strand
TCGGCAACCGCGTGCGCGTCAAGGTCGTCAAGAACAAGGTCGCGCCGCCGTTCCGCCAGAGCGAGTTCGACATCATCTACGGCACCGGCATCTCGTGGGCGGGCTCCGTCCTCGACGTCGCCCTCGAGGACGACATCATCGAGAAGTCCGGCTCCTACTTCTCCTTCGAGAAGGAGCGCCTCGGCCAGGGTCGCGCCAACGTGCGCGCGTTCCTCGACGAGCATCCCGACGTCCTCGAGCGCATCACGCGCCGCATCGAGGAGAAGCAGGGCATCACGATCACCGGCGGCAGCACCGCGCCGGCCAACCTCACGCCGATTCCGGCACCCGACGCCGACGAGGCCGTCGCGGCCGCTCCGGCCGAGGACGCCGTCGCCGCCGAGTAGGCAGCGATGGCATCGCGGGAGATCACCGCGATCCGCACCCGAGACGACCTGCGCCTTGCCATCGAGCTCGATGGCAAGGCCTGGATCGTCCTGGATGCCCTGACCGCCGCCCGCCTCGGCCTCGACGAGGGACGGGAGGTGCATGCCGAGGTCGCCGCCGAGGCGGAGGCCGAGGCCCGACGTGAGCGCGCCCTGCTGCGCGGTGCCAGGCTCGTCGGGCGACGTTCACATGCCCGCGGTGAGCTCGAGCAGCGCCTATCGCGTCGTGATGGCGATGAGGCCGCCCGCGAGGCCGTCGACCGACTCGCGGAACTCGGTGCCGTCGATGATGAACGCCATGCGGCAAACCTCGTGGAGCAGCGCCTGGCCAAGGGGTGGGGACCGGGCCGCATCGAACACGACCTGACCACCGCTGGCGTCGAGGAGGGCCTGATCCGCGCGACGCTGGCCGCGCTCGACGACGAGCACCTCGACGCCGCAGCACGCATCGCCCTCGGCGGCCGCAGCGGTGTCGAGGGCTGGCAGCGCC
Source organism: uncultured Bifidobacterium sp. (assembly GCA_964588635.1). Classification (GTDB taxonomy): domain Bacteria; phylum Actinomycetota; class Thermoleophilia; order Gaiellales; family F1-60-MAGs149; genus F1-60-MAGs149. The sequence goes on along the minus strand of CAZPQP010000321.1, from coordinate 891 downwards.
TCGGCGCGCGCGGGTTCGACGAGAGCGTCGCCGAGCGGCTCCTCGGCCTGCCCGACGTGGAGTGATCCCCGCGGCACAGGCCACCGACGGGCTGCGTTCACCACCGCGCTACCCTTCAGGCAGATATTTCCGCTGTGCCTGCGGGTACGGCTCGTTCGAACGTCAGGAGAACCAGGTGCTGGTGACCGTGATCGCGGCTCTTGCCGCGCTGGTCGTAGGTGGTGCCGTCGTCGGTCTGATCGTGCGCGCGCGCATGCAGAAGGCCATGCTGGTGCACGACGAGGCCGCCATACGGGAGCTGGAGGGGCGTCGTGCCGACGCCGAGGCCAAGCGCGCCGACGCAGAGCGCGCGATCGCCTCGGCGCAACGGGAGGCCGACGCGATCCGCAAGGAGGCGGAGATCGATGCCAAGGCGCAGCTGCTCGAGCTGCGACGCGACATGGAACGCGAGCTCGATGCGCAGCGCGTGGAGCTCTCCCGCCTCGAGGAGCGCCTCGCCGCGCGTGAGGAGACGGCGCTGCGCAACGAGACCGCCGTCACCGAGCGCGAGCTGGCCGCCGGCGAGCGTGAGCAGGCCCTGCGGGACGCCGAGACGATCCTGCAGGAGGCGCAGAGCCGCGCCGACCGCGAGCTCGAGCGCGTCGGCGGCATGACGCGCGACGAGGCCCGCGCCCAGGTGCTGGCCCGTGTGGAGGAGTCCGCACGCCACGACGCCGCGCAGCTGACACGCCGCATCGAGGAGGAGGCCCGCCAGGAGGGCGACCGCCGTGCCCGCTCGATCATCGGCACCGCCATCCAGCGCACGGCCTCGGGGTACGCCGCCGCCACCACCGTGTCCACCGTCGAGCTGCCGTCCGACGACCTCAAGGGCCGCATCATCGGCCGCGAGGG
>CAZPQP010000320.1:0-1808 GCA_964588635.1 uncultured Bifidobacterium sp. | reverse complement strand
TACGTGACGCACGACCAGGAGGAGGCGCTGACGATGTCCGACCGCATCGCGGTCATGAACAACGGCATCGTCGAGCAGTGCGCCGGCCCCCGCGAGATCTACGAGCATCCGACGACGGCCTTCGTCGCGGGCTTCATCGGCACGTCGAACATCGTCAACATGCGCATCGACCGCAACGAGGGCGGCAAGGCGATCATGGACCTCTCCGAGGGCCAGCGCATCGTCGCCAACTCCTCCACGGCGAGCGGCACGCTGCAGATCACGGTGCGCCCGGAGAAGATCCACCTGCGCGCCGACGGGCTCGGCGAGGACGCGTCGAGCGTGGGCGGTCGCGTGAGCGACGTCATGTACCTCGGCTCGATGACGCAGGTCACCGTCGATCTGCCGAACGGCGACACGCTGCAGGTCCATCGTCTCAACGACGAGGCCGCGGCGGCCGACCCGCAGGTCGGCGACACGATTTCGCTGCACTGGGCGGCGGAGAACAGCTTCGTGATCGAGGGCCTGCCCTCGAGCGCGAACGGAGGGGATGCTCCGGCGCATGACGCGTCGGAGTCCGAGTAACGGGAGGGAACCTGTGAACGAGGATCACAAGGAGCACACGCTCCTCAACGACACGATGTCCCGCAAGGGCTTCGTCGCGATGACCGGCGCCGCCGGCCTTGCCGCGTTCCTCGCGGCGTGCGGCGGCTCGAGCTCCGATTCGGGCTCCGAGAGCACGAACGAGGCCGAGGCCGACGGCGTGACGGCCGAGGAGGCCGCTGCCGGCGGCAGCTTCGACCCCGCGACCGAGCCGGACGGCCCGATCGAGATCTTCACGTGGGCCGGCTACGACAACAGCCCCGAAGAGGGTGCGCCGTGGATGTGGAGCCAGTACGAGGAGGGCGAGTACGGCACCAAGTCGCCGCTCAAGTGGACGTTCCTCGAGGACGACGGCCAGGCGCTGTCCAAGGTCGCCTCGGGCTACTCCCCGGACATCTCGCATCCGTGCATCGCGTACACGGTGCAGTGGAAGGAGGCCGGGCTGATCCAGCCGCTCGACCTCAACCTGCTGCCCGACTTCTCCGGCATCCCGACGGCCATCTCGGCCGGCGGCGTGATCGACGGCGTGCCGTACATGGTGCCGTTCGACGTCGGCTTCTCGTGCCTCACCTATGACGCCGATGTCGTGAACTTCGACAACGTCGGCGGCGAGGAGAGCTGGGAGATCCTGCTCGACGACACGTACAAGGGCAAGATGGCCCTGTTCTCCGACGACGTGGCGATCATCAAGATCGGCCACCTCATCAACGAGGGCGCGGTCGACCCGAACGTGCAGACGACGGAGCAGATCGCGGCGGCCAAGGAGACGGCCCTCAAGATCAAGCCGAACCTGCGCAACTACTGGACGTCGCAGACCGACACGGTCAACGACTTCGTCAACGGCAACCTGGTCGCGACCTACACGTGGCCGGACGGCTACTGGAAGATCAAGAACCATCCGAAGATGAAGGACCGCAACATCAAGTACATGCAGCCGACGCAGGGCCGCCTGGCCTGGGTCTGCGGCATGGTGCTGAGCTCGGCCACGAAGCAGCCGGGTCGCGCGTCGCTGGCGATGGCCGCGGCCAACACGCCGGAGGCCGGCGCGGGGCTGACGGACAACTTCCAGTACGCGTCCGCGCAGCAGAAGGGCGTCATCGACCTGATCCAGGACAAGGCGCTCATCTCGGCGTTCGACATCGACAAGCCGGAGGCCTGGGAGCCGCCGAAGGCGTGGTTCGAGGCGCCGCTGCCGAACTACCGCGAGTACATCACGGCCGGCCAGG
>CAZPQP010000319.1:0-1811 GCA_964588635.1 uncultured Bifidobacterium sp. | reverse complement strand
TCGCGATCGAGCATCGCGTGCTGGAGCTGTGGGAGCGCGAGGACACGTTCAACCGGTTGCGCGCGCAGAACGCCGGTGGCACGCCGTTCTCCTTCACCGACGGGCCGATCACCGCGAACAACTCGATGGGCGTGCACCACGCCTGGGGACGGTCGCTGAAGGACCTCGTCCAACGCCACCGGGCGATGCTCGGTCACGAGCAGCGCTACCAGAACGGGTTCGACTGCCAGGGCCTCTGGGTCGAGGTCGAGGTGGAGAAGTCGCTCGGCCTCAACTCGAAGCAGGAGATCGAGGAGTACGGGCTCGACCGGTTCGCGCGTGCCTGCCGCGATCGCGTCGCCGAGTACTCGGCCGTGCAGACCCGGCAGTCCAAGCGGCTGGGGCAGTGGATGGATTGGGACCGCTCGTACTACACGATGACGGACCCGAACATCGAGTACATCTGGCGCTTCCTCAAGGAGTGCCACGACCGCGAGATGCTCTACCGCGGCAACCGGCCGATGGTCTGGTGCCCGCGGTGCGGCACGTCGCTGTCGCAGCACGAGCTGATCGACAGCTATCGCGACCGCACGCATCCGACGCTGCATGTCCGCTTCCCCTTCCTGGACGCGCCCGACGAGGCCGTCGTGGTGTGGACGACGACGCCGTGGACCCTGCCGGCCAACGTCGCCGCCGCCGTCGACCCCGAGGCCGAGTACTCGGCCGTGCGCACGTCGCAGGGCATCGACTGGGTGATGAGCGCCCGGGTCGAGGACCTGTTCGGCGAGGGCGCCGACGTGGCGCGAACGGCCACGGGCGCCGAGCTCGTCGGCCGCCGCTACCGCGGCCCGTTCGACGACCTGACGCCGGGCGGCGCGGTCGAGCATCGCGTCGTGGCCTGGGACATGGTCGCCGGCGACGAGGGCACCGGCATCGTGCACATCGCACCCGGCTGCGGCGGCGAGGACTTCGAGCTCGGCAAGGTCGAGGGACTCGACGTCCTCGTGCCCGTCGACGACGCCGGCTGCTTCCTCCCGGAGTACGGCTTCCTCGCCGGCCTGACCACGGCCGACGCGGCCGACCCCGTGCGCGCCCACCTCGAGCAGCAGGGCGTGCTCGTCCGCTCCGGCACGATCGACCATCGCTTCCCCGTCTGCTGGCGCTGCGGCACCGACCTGATCCACCGCGTGGTGGAGGAGTGGTTCATCCGCGCGGAGCCCGTGCGGCAGGCCATGATCGACGCCGCCGCCACCGTCAACTGGGTGCCCGAGCAGTACGGCAAGCGCATGGAGGACTGGCTGCGCAACATGGGCGACTGGTGCATCTCGCGCAAGCGCTACTGGGGGCTGCCGCTCCCGTTCTACCGCACCGAGAGCGGCGAGTACCTGATCATCGGCTCGGTCGAGGAGCTGCGCGAGCGAGCGGTCGACCCGATCGATGGCCTCGAGGAGCTGCACCGCCCCTGGATCGACGGCATCCGCGTGCGCACCGACAGCGGCGAGATCGCCGAGCGCGTGACCGAGGTGGGCGACTGCTGGCTCGACGCGGGCATCGTCCCGTTCTCCACGCTCGGCTGGGGCCGCGACGCCTTCCAGGAGGGCGGCTACGCGGCCGGTGCCGGCGAGGGCCTGACGCAGGCCGATCTGCCCGATCACGCGTACTGGGAGAAATGGTTCCCCGCCGACTGGATCTCCGAGATGCGCGAGCAGATCCGCCTCTGGTTCTACTCGCAGCTCTTCATGAGCGTCGTGCTCGTCGGCCAGGCGCCGTACCGGAGCGTGCTCGGCTACGAGAAGCTGCACGACGAGACCGGTCGCGCCATGCACAAGTCG
>CAZPQP010000318.1:0-1812 GCA_964588635.1 uncultured Bifidobacterium sp. | reverse complement strand
ACCAGCCCCGACGGCATCACCTGGACCGCCCGCTCCGCCCCTGAAGGCCTCTGGGAGGGCATCGCGTTCGGCAACGGGCTGTTCGTCGCCGTCGGCGGCACCGACAGCCTGACGGCGGGCCGGGTGATCACGAGTCCCGATGGCATCACCTGGACCAGCCGCACACCCGTCGACGATACCGACTGGGACGACGTCAGCTGGGGCGGAGGGCAGTTCGTGGCCGTTGGAACCTCGGGCAGCGGCAACCGCGTGATGACCAGCCCCGACGGCATCACCTGGACCGGCCACCCCGCCTCCGCCGCTGTGGCGTGGCATTCGCTCACGTACGCGAATGGCCTGTACGTCGCCGTCGCCGGCACCCAAAGTGGCCTCCCCACCCGCGTGATGACCAGCCCTGACGCCATCACGTGGACGAGTCGCACCGCCGTGAACACCAACAACTGGTACGCCGTCGCGTACGGCGCCGGGCTGTTCGTGGCGCTCGCCGGCAACTCGACCTACGGCAGCCAGGTCATGACCAGCCCCGACGGCATCACCTGGACGGCGCGCACCGCGGCCTCGCAGACCAAGTGGCGATCGCTCGTCTACGCCGAGGGGCAGTTCGTGGCCGTCGGCCTCTACGACGCCGGCATCTCGACCGCGACGGTGATGACGAGCCCGGACGGCATCACCTGGACGCCCCAGACGGCGGCCCCGAACGACGACTGGAAGGCCATCACGTACGAGAGCGGGCTGTTCGTCGCGGTCGCGATGGGCGGCACCGGCGATCGCGTGATGACGAGCGGCCTGCTGCTGCCCGGGACGCCCACCACGCCGACGGCGGTCGCAGGCAACCGGCAGGCGGCGGTGACGGTCTCGCGCGGCCCGACCGGCGGCGCACCGGCGTCGTACGCGGTCACGGCACAGCCCGGCGGTCGGACCTGCACCATCACCGCCCCTGCCACGAGCTGCGTGGTGACCGGCCTCGCCAACCGCACGGCCTACACCTTCACCGCCACGGCGACGAACGCCACGGGCACGTCGGGATCGTCAGCCGCCTCGACCGCCGTGACCCCGCGCGGGCCGCTGGTCGTGCGGACCCGGGTGACGGCCTCGGCGATCACGTCGTCCTTCACCGCCGCAGAGGCTGGCACCGTCACGCAGCGCGCCGTGCGCACCGGCTCGCGTGCCCGCGCCGCGAGCATCACCGTCTGCAGCGCGAAGCGGACGATCGCCAAGGCCGGCCGTGCGACCCTCACGTGCTCGCTGACCGCCGCGACGCGCGGACTCCGTCAGCACGGCGCAGTGCGTGTGACGCTCACCACCACGCTCACGCTGGCCGACGGCTCGACCATCACGTCGAGCAAGGCGCTCGTCCTCCCGCGCACGTCTGCGCCGAAGGCGACGAGCACCGTGCCAAGCGCCGTCACCGGCTGAGTCGGGCTACCAGGCGCCAGCCCACGACTCGAGGCGCGGGTCGGCCCAGGCCGACACGACGCCCGTCGTGAGATTGATCTCGGAGGCGCAGATGCTGCCAAAGAGGCCGTCGCCCGGCTCCTCGTCGACGACCTCGTGGCCGAGGTCGACCAGCGCCGCGCGCAGTGCGGGATCGATGTCGTGCTCGACGTGGAGGCGGTCGTCGACGATGCGCCAGCGCGGGCGCTCGGTGGCGTCGGTGAGGTCGGCGCCCTCGTCGAGGTGCGCGAGGATCACCTGCAGGAGCGCCTGCACCTGACCGTCGGCGCTCGGCGTGGAGATGCCGACGATGCGCTGGCCATCGATGATCATCGCCGGGGCGAGAGTGTGCACTGGGCGCTTGCCGCCTGCGGGCGC
>CAZPQP010000317.1:0-1814 GCA_964588635.1 uncultured Bifidobacterium sp. | reverse complement strand
GCAGTCGCCGGCGCAGCTGCGCAAGTGGAACCTCGGGAACTTCCCGCAGTCGTAGGCGCCACGCGCGAGCGGCGGCGATCGGGGACACTTTCCGGCGCATGAGCGCAGCGCAGCACAGTGACGTCGACGTCCTGATCGTCGGCGCCGGGATCGGCGGCCTGACGACGGCGCTGGCGCTGCACGCGGGCGGCATCTCCTGCCGGATCCACGAGAGCGTGCGCGAGCTGCGGCCGCTCGGCGTGGGCATCAACCTGCTGCCGCACGCGATGGCGCAGCTCGACCGGCTCGGCGTCGCCGAGGCGGCGTCGGCGATCGCCGTGCAGACCGCCGAGCTCGCGTACTACAACCGGCATGGCCAGCTGATCTGGAGCGAGCCGCGTGGGCGCCTGGCCGGCTATCCGGCGCCTCAGCTGTCGATCCACCGCGGGCATCTCCAGCTCCTGCTGCGGGACGCCGTCGTGGAGCGTCTCGGGGCCGATGCGATCGTGATGGGGCAGGCGCTGACGGACATCGGCGGCGATGCCACTGGCGCGACGGCGGTCTTCGCGCTGCGCGACGGCGGCACCGAGACGGTGCGCGCGCCGATCGCCGTCGCGGCCGACGGCATCCACTCGGTGGCGCGCGAGCGCCTGCATCCGGGGCAGGGCGCGGTCGGCTACGGCAACCGCATGCTGTGGCGCGCGACGACGCGGGCGCGGCCGTTCCTGACGGGGCGCACGATGATCATGGCCGGGCACTCGCGGCAGAAGTTCGTCTGCTACCCGATCACCGAGCCCGACGCCGACGGGCTGCAGACGATCAACTGGATCGCCGAGCTGGCGGTGGAGCGGGACACGCCGCCGGCGCAGGACTGGTCGCGCCGGGTCGAGACCGCCGTGTTCCGCGAGCCGTTCGCCGACTGGCGCTTCCCGTGGCTCGACGTCCCCTCGCTGATCGACGGCGCCGAGGCGGTGTACGAGTACCCGCTGACCGATCGCGAGCCGCTGGACCGCTGGACCGACGGCTGCGTGACGCTGCTCGGCGACGCCGCCCATGCGATGTATCCGATCGGGTCGAACGGGGCCTCCCAGAGCATCCTCGACGCGATGGCGCTGGCCGACGCGATCGCCGCGCACGGTGCCACACCCGACGCGCTCGCGGCCTACGAGGCGGAGCGGCGCGAGCCGACCACGCGCATCGTGCTCGCCAATCGCGGCAACGGCCCCGAGCAGGTGATGGAGCTCGCCGAGCAGCGGGCACCCGAGGGCTTCGCCACGATCGACGACGTGATCGCGCGCGGCGAGCTCGAGGACATCGCCGCCCGCTACAAGCAGCTGGCGGGATTCGCCGTCAACCAGGTGGAGGCACCATGACCCCCGAGCTCGAGCTGATCGCAACCGCCGTGGCCGAGCTGGCCGAGCCGTACCCGATCGGCCCGACCGAGGCCGGCCTGCGCGAGGCGATTCCGATCAGCGGGGGAACGGTGGAGGGGCTGCTGCTCAACGGGCGCATCGAGCCGGGCGGCGTGGACTGGTGCCTGACGCGCGCCGACGGCGTCGCCGACGTCTGGGCCCGCTACGCCATCCGCTGTGACGACGGCGCCAACGTGATGGTCACCAACGCGGGGCCGGTGCACCCGCAGCCGGACGGCACGTACGCCGGCTTCACGGTGCCGCAGTTCGAGTGCGGCGCGCCGGGCTACGGGTGGACCCGGGATGGTGTCTTCGTCTGCTCGCTGCTCGCCGCCGCCGATGGCGCCTCCGTGCGGCTCGAGTTCTACCGCGTGCGCTGAGCGTCAGTCGCCCGGCTGCGGACCATCGTGCCCGGCGATGACG
>CAZPQP010000316.1:0-1843 GCA_964588635.1 uncultured Bifidobacterium sp. | reverse complement strand
AGGGCATCATCGCCCGCTTCCTGCCCGAGACGGCGCTGACGCGCATCGCGGTCGGTTGCTGGAACGACGAGTCCGACGTCGACCGGCTGGTCGCGGCGCTTGGGGCGTTCTAGGTCGGCAGCCCGAGCTCCGCACTGATCGGCTGCAGCGCCGCGACCACGTTGCGGATGTGGTCGTCGAGGTCGATGCCGAGCAGCTCAGCGCCCTCGTAGACGTCCTCGCGGCTCACGCCGGCGGCGAACGCCGGCGTCTTCAGCTTCTTCTTCACACTTTTCGGCTCGAGGCCCTCGAGGCCGGTGGGGCGGACGAGGCCGCAGGCGTGCACGAAGCCGCTCAGCTCGTCGCAGGCGAACAGCGTCTTCTCGAGCGGCGTCTCCGGCACGACGCCGGTGTGCTGGGCGTGCGCGAGGATCGCGCGGCGGAACCAGTCGGGGTAGCCGCGCTCGGCGAGGATCGCCTCGCCGGCCTGCGGGTGCTGCTCGAGGGTGGGGTGGATCTCCCAGTCGAAGTCGTGCAGCAGGGCGACGTTGCCCCACGCGTCCTCGTCCTCACCCGCTGCGCGCGCGTAGCTGCGCACGGAGGCCTCGACGGCGAGCGCATGGCGGCGCAGCGCCTCGGACTGGATGAATTCGCAGACGATGCCCCAGGCGGCGTCGCGGTCGTGGACGAGGTCGGTGCTCATGCCGCAAGCGTACCCAGTTCCGCTCGGCCAGAGGACTGCCCGGTACCATGCGCCCTGTGACGGCCACGGCTCCCCGCAGCACGCTCGGCGACCTCCTCGTGATCGAGGGCGGCGCACCGCTCTCCGGGCGCGTGCAGGTCGGCGGCAACAAGAACGGCGCGCTGCCGATCATCGCCGCCTGCCTCCTCACCGAGCACGAGTGCGTGATCGAGAACGTGCCGCGCATCCGCGACGTCGAGGTGATGGCCGAGCTCGTCGAGTCGACGGGCGCCGAAGTCGAGTGGATCGAGCGCAACACGCTGCGCATCAAGGCCGCCGGCGACATCACGCCCGCGATCGACCGCGCCCTCAGCGTGCGCATCCGTGCCTCGATCCTGCTGGCCGGCCCGCTGCTGGCGCGCTGCGGCGAGGTGCTCGTGCCGCCACCGGGTGGCGACGTGATCGGCCGTCGCCGCATCGACACGCACCTGCACGCCTTCGCGGCGCTCGGCGCCGACGTCGAGGTCGAGCGAGACTTCACGCTGCGGGCGCCGGAGGGTCTCATCGGCACGCGCTTCTTCATGGACGAGCCGTCCGTCACCGCGACCGAGAACGCCGTCATGGCCGCCGTGCTCGCCAAGGGCGAGACGACGCTGATCAACGCGGCCTGCGAGCCGCACGTCCAGGACCTCTGTCGCTTCCTCGTCGCGATGGGCGCCGAGATCGACGGCATCGGCTCGAACGTCCTCTGCATCCACGGCCGCGCCAGCCTCGGCGGAGCGCGCCATCGCGTCGGCCCCGACCACATCGAGGTCGCGTCGTTCATCGGCCTCGCCGCGGTCACGCGCGGCGAGCTCGTGATCGAGGACGTCGAGCCGGAGGATCTGCATCCGGTCGTGCACGGCTTCGAGCGCCTCGGCGTTCGCATCGAGCTCGACGGCCGCACGCTCACCGTGCCCGACGATCAGGACCTGACGATCCGCGACGACTTCGGCGGCCAGGTGCCGAAGCTCGAGGACGGCCCGTGGCCGCAGTTCCCAGCCGACCTCACGTCGATCGCCGTCGCCGTCGCCACGCAGGCCAAGGGCACGATCCTGATCTACGAGAAGATGTTCGAGAACCGCCTGGTCTTCACCGACAAGCTGGTCTCGATGGGCGCCCGCATCGTGCTGTGCGATCCGC
>CAZPQP010000315.1:0-1854 GCA_964588635.1 uncultured Bifidobacterium sp. | reverse complement strand
AAGCAGAACATCCGCGCCAACTGCGTCTGCCCCGGCTTCACGAACACGCCGATGATCGACGGGTACTTCAACGCGCAGGACGACCCCGACGCCTCCCGCCGGTTCGCGACGGGTCTCCATCCGCTCGGCCGCATGGGCGAGCCGCTCGATCACGCCAACGCGTTCGTCTACCTGGCCTCCGACGAGGCCGCCTGGGTGACGGGCCTCGAGCTGAACGTCGACGGCGGCATCACCTGCGGCATCTGGGGCGGCTGAGCCCCCTGTGAGGACCGGTTCCGATTGGGCTCAGACCCCAATCGGAACCTGATCGTCAGGACATCAGGGCGAAGAGCACCTCACCGTCGCGCGTCCAGGTCTGCGTCATCGGCACCTTGGCCTGATGGAACAGGCCCAGCTGCGGGCAGCGGCGGTCCGACTCCCGCGCCAGCGCCTCGACGCGCTCGACCGACTCCGGCGTCTGGATGCGGAGCTCGAGGCCGATGTGGAGGAACTGCGGCTGGCGTTCCGGGTCGCCGTCCAGCAGGCCGCGCAGGTCGAGGTCGGACTGCGCGCGGATCTCGAGCCCGTCGAGCTGGAAGCCCTGGTCCTGCGCGGTGATCGCGATCGCGACGTTCGCACACGAGATGAGCGCGGCCAGCTGGTACTGCACGGGCGTCCAGCCCGTATCGCCGCCCGCGAGCGCGCCCGCGACGAAGTCGAGCGGCTCGTCGGCCACGATCGGCTCATGGTCCTTGACGGTCATGCGGCTGGCCAGCCCGCCGAGCGACGTCAGGCGCACCTTCGTGATCGCGATGTGGTCGGGCTGCTCGTCGGCCACGGCTACTTGACCTCGACGCCCTCGGCCTCGCACTCGGCGAAGACCTCGCGGGCGATGCGGAAGCCCTCGACGCCCGCCGGGATGCCGGCGTAGATCGCCAGCTGGATCAGCGCGTCCTGGATCTCGGCCTTGGTGACGCCGTTGGTGATCGCGCCGCGCAGGTGGAGGCGGAACTCGTGCATGCGGTTGAGCGAGCCGATCATCACGAGGTTCATCAGCGAGCGGTCGCGCTTGCTCAGCGCCGAGCGGCCCCAGCCGGCGCCCCAGCAGTACTCGGTGACCATGCGCTGGAAGTCCTTCGAGAACTCGTCGGCATTCGCCAGCGATCGCTCCACGTACTCCTCGCCGAGGACCTCCTTGCGGATCCGCAGGCCGGTCTCGAACAGCTCGTCGCTCATCGGGGGTCTCCTCCCAATCGGTTGGCGGCACCCTAGCCGGACTCGGGCGTCAGGCAGCGGATGCGTCCATCCGCAGGTGGCGTGCTCACGAAACGGGGGTAGACATTTGCTCCCCGAAGGTATTACGGACTAGGATCCCCACATGGCGATGACAGAGGCACAAGAGCACGAGTCGATGATCCGCGAGGGCGTTGCGGAGCTGTGCAAGCAGTTCCCCGGCGAGTACTGGCGCGAGCTGGATCGCGAGCAGGGCTACCCCACCGAGTTCGTGCGGCGGCTGTCCGAGGACGGCTGGCTCGGCGCGCTGATCCCCGAGGAGTACGGCGGCGGCGGCCTCAGCGAGTCGGACGCGGCGGTCATCCTCGAGGAGATCAACCATCAGGGCTGCAATGCCGGTGCCTGCCACGCCCAGATGTACATCATGGGCACGGTCCTGCGCCACGGCTCGGAGGAGCAGAAGCAGCAGTATCTCCCGGGCATCGCCTCGGGCGAGATCCGCCTGCAGGCCTTCGGCGTGACCGAGCCCGATGCCGGCTCGAACTCGCTCGCCATCCGCACCCGCGCGGTGCAGCAGGACGACGGCACGTGGGTCGTCGACGGCCAGAAGATCTGGACCAGCCGCTTCTTCCACTCCGACAT
>CAZPQP010000314.1:0-1855 GCA_964588635.1 uncultured Bifidobacterium sp. | reverse complement strand
CTCGAGATCATCGGCGTCCGCGACGTCTCCCCGCAGGCCCACAACGGCTGCCGCGCCCGCAAGCGGCGCCGCGTCTAGGAGCAGCTGAGCAATGGCCCGCGTTACCGATCCCAAGTGCCGTCAGTGCCGCCGTGAGGGCGTCAAGCTGTTCCTCAAGGGCGAGCGCTGCCTGACCGAGAAGTGCGCCGTCGAGCGCCGCTCGTACCCGCCGGGCCAGCACGGCCGCGGTCGCATCAAGCAGTCCGAGTACCTGCTGCAGCTGCGCGAGAAGCAGAAGGCCCGCCGCTACTACGGCGTGCTCGAGAAGCAGTTCCGCAACTACTACGAGAAGGCCTCGCGTCGGCAGGGCATCACCGGCGAGGAGCTCCTCCGCCTGCTCGAGATGCGCCTCGACAACGTCGTCTACCGTCTCGGCTTCGCCGCGTCGCGCGCCCAGGCTCGCCAGCTGGTGCGGCACGGCCACTTCCATGTCAATGGCCGCCGGGTCAACATCCCCTCGTACCAGGTCCGCGCGGACGACATCGTCTCGCTGCGCCCCGGTGCTGCCGGCGAGGCCGCGGTGCGCAGCGCCACCGACCTCACCGCGTCGGTCGCCAACTGGCTCCAGGCCGACCATGACAACCTCACGGGCAAGGTGCTCCGCATGCCTGACCGTGACGAGATCGATACCCCTGTCCAAGAGCAGCTGATCGTGGAGCTGTATTCGAAGTGAGCACCCGCATGCTTGAATTCCAGATGCCGCAGATCACCCACGAGGAGGTCTCCGCGACCGAGGGCGTGTTCGTCGTCGAGCCGCTCGAGCGTGGCTTCGGCTACACGTTCGGCAACTCGCTTCGTCGCGTCCTGCTCTCCTCGCTCGAGGGTGCAGCCGTCACGAGCGTCCGCATCGAGGGCGCGCAGCATGAGTTCACGACGGTGCCCGGCGTCCGCGAGGACGTCACGGACATCATCCTGAACCTCAAGGGCCTGATCCTGCAGATCGAGGGCGACGCGCCCGAGGTCGAGGCCGACATCGTCAAGTCCGGCCCCGGTGTCGTCACCGCCGCCGACATCGCCGTCGCCGGCCCGGTCGAGATCCTCAACAAGGACCTCGTGATCTGCAACCTCGCCGCCAAGTCGAAGCTCGAGATGTCGCTGACCATCGGTCGCGGCCGCGGCTACGTGCCGGCCAGCGAGAACAAGGACTTCGAGTCCACGATCGGCGTCATCCCGGTCGACTCGATCTTCTCGCCCGTCCGCCGCGTGACCTACACGGTCGAGCCGGCCCGCGTCGGCTCCGACACGGACTTCGACAAGCTCACGCTGCACGTGAAGACGAACGGCGCGATCGACCCCAAGGAGGCCGTCACGGCCGCCGCGGAGATCCTGATCCGCCAGCTCAACATCTTCGCCAACATGGACACGGCCGAGCTGGCCCGCAGCCTCGAGCGCGCGGTGCCGGAGTTCGACGTCGCCCCGACGAACGGCATGGAGCACATCCTCATCGAGGAGCTCGAGCTGGGCGTCCGCTCCTACAACTGCCTCAAGCGCGTCGGCATCGAGACGGTCGGCGACCTCGTCGCCAAGTCGGACCGCGATCTGGCTGCGATCCCGAACTTCGGGCGCAAGTCGATCGACGAGATCCGCGCCGCCCTCGGCGCCCACGGCCTGCGCCTGCGCGGAGACGAGGGCTAGGCATGCGGCACCAGCGCAAGGGACGCACCCTGGGTCGTGATTCGGCCCACCGCAAGGCGCTCTACGCGAACCTGACGGGCTCGCTGGTCGAGCATGGTCGCATCACGACCACGCTGGCCAAGGCCAAGGAGGTCCGCCCGATCGCCGAGAAGATGGTCACGCTCGGCAAGCGCGGCGACCT
>CAZPQP010000313.1:0-1865 GCA_964588635.1 uncultured Bifidobacterium sp. | reverse complement strand
GTACTCGAGCGGCTTGAACACGATCGGCGAGTCGGACCCGGCGAGGCGCTTGATGCGGAGCGCGAGGTCGTACGTCGTGCAGACGCTGCGCGGATTGCCGATGTTGAAGGACTGGCCGATCGCGTCGTCGTTCTCGAGGATCTCCATCACGGCATCGGCGATGTCGTCCATGTAGCACCAGGCGCGGATCTGGGCACCGTCGTTGTGGACGGTGATCTCCTCGTTCGCGATCGCATGGCGCACGAAGTGGTGGATCGCGCCGACGCCGATCTGGTTCGGGCCGTAGATGTTGAACGGGCGCACGACCGCGACGGGCACGCCGTACTCCTCGAAGTACGCGTGCAGGAAGAACTCGCCGGCGAGCTTCGAGACGGCGTACGACCAGCGGGCCTCGCCGACCTGGCCGCCCGACATCTCGTGCGTCTCCTCGACCTTGTAGGCGTGGCGGCCGAAGACCTCGCTCGTGGAGAAATCGACGAGGCGCTCCAGCTTGTCGCCGAGCCCGTGGGCGACTTCGGCGACGTTCGCGGTGCCCATCAGGTTCACGCGCATCGTGCGCACGGGGCTCTTGAGCACCGTCGCCACGCCCGCGATCGCCGCCATGTGGACGATGTGCGTCGCGCCCTCTGCGGCCCCGCGCATGTGCTCGAGGTCGAGGATGTCGCCCTGGACGAACGTGACGTTCGGGTGCTCGGCGAGGTTCGTGTGCTGCAGCGCGTTGTTGTGGAGGTTGTCGTAGAGGACGACCTCGTTGTCATCGGCCAGCAGACCGGCGATGGTGGTGCCGATGAAGCCGGCGCCGCCGGTCAGGAAGACTCTCTTGCCCTTGATCACCCGCGGAGTCTATCGGGTTGGTGCGCGCGGAGGCTCTAGGCGGAGCCCTACGCGAGACCGCGGCGGCGATAGACGTCGAGCATGCGCTCGGCCACGGCGATATGGCCGTGGACCTGCTCGACGTAGGCGCGCGAGGCGCGGCCGATCTCGGTGAGACGCTCCGGCTCGCGGACGAGGCCGCGGATCGTGTCGGTCAGCGTCTCGCGATCGGCGTTGACGAGCGGGATCCTCGTGCCGAACGCGTCCTCGGTGGCGGCGGCCGCCTCGGCGTCGAGCCGCACGATGCAGGGCTTGCCGAGCGCCATCGACTCGATCGAGAAGAGGCCGTACCAGCCCACGTTGAGCTGGTCGATCACGAGGTCGGCGGCCGCGTAGCGCAGGCGCGCCTCGTGGTTCGGCGTGTTCTCGACGAGATCGAGCTCGATGGGCGCGCCCTCGGCCTTCAGCGTCTCGATCGCCTCGAGTACCGCGTCGGTGCCCTTCGAGCGGCGGCGCGACGGCGCGTGCACGATGCGGATCGTCCTGTCGGGGGTCGGCACGGCGGGCTGCCACGTCTCGAGGTTGATGCCCGGCGGGACGACGTCGTACTCGGGCCAGCCGGCGGCGCGCGGCGCGCGCGGGAGGATCGCGTACGAGCCGACGATCGCGGCGTCGGCGTGCCGCAGCGCGTAGTCCCACTTGGCGACGGGGGCATCACGCAGGTCGGAGCCCCAGAAGTGGAAGACACGGCCCTTGCCGAGCCTGCCGAGCACCGGCAGGTTCACGCGCTTCGGCACGATCGTCACGCCGAAGTGGAACTGGAAGATGTCGTAGTCCGGGATCGAGCGCCCGAACGCCCACGCCTGCTTCGGCAGGTTGAGCGCGAGGTTCACCGGACCGCCGCCCTGGCGCAGATGCAGGTTGATGTCCGAGCCGTCACGGAACGGCTGCTTCGTGAACACCATCAGCCGGCTCTCGCAGCCGATCGCGTTCAGCCCGGCGCTGAGCGCCTCGGGGCCACCGGCGATGTTGAGCGGGGCGTGGAGGATGCG
>CAZPQP010000312.1:0-1870 GCA_964588635.1 uncultured Bifidobacterium sp. | reverse complement strand
GAGCTCGCCGCGCAGCTGCTGGCCGACCGCCGGGCGGCGGGCGGCGGCAAGAAGAAGCGCGCGCCCAAGAAGAAGAGCTGACGCCGCCGGGCTCCGCCCCGCGTGGCGGTGCGGCCTGGCGTAGATTCAGCAGATGCGGCGCATCCTCTTGCTCTTCCTGCTCCTGCTCGCGCTTCCGCTGACCGCCTGCGGCGGCGAGGATGTGGCGGTGGAGGAGGTCGACACCGCGGTGGTGGTCACGCTCTGGCCGGACGGCGAGGCGGAGGGGCGTCCGCTGGCGGGGCAGCTCACGTGCGGTCCGGCCATCGGCTCGCTGCCCGACAGCGAGGCTGCCTGCACGGTCCTGGGCAGCGAAGACGGCCGCGCGGCGCTCGACCCCGTCCCCGCCGACGCGATGTGCACCGAGCTCTACGGCGGTCCGGCCGAGGCGCGGATCGTGGGGATGGTCGCCGGTGAGCCCGTTGACGCCCGCCTGTCGCGCGTCAACGGCTGCGAGATCGCGCGCTGGGAGGCGCTCACGGCGCTCCTGCCTGCCGACCCGGCGATCTAGTTACCAGAGGGGTCTGGCCCCTCTGTTAACCACGGCACGCCGATGGAAGTGCCTGACACGCCGTGTGGTTAACAGCGGGGCCAGACCCCTCTGGTAACGAGACCACCGATGGAAGTGCCTGACCTGCCGTGTGGTTAACAGAGGGGCCAGACCCCCCTGTTAACTACCGCTCCTCGATCGCCCAGGCCGCCTGGTAGCAGCGCAGGACGTCGTCGACGGTCCAGGCGTGCGGGGCGACCGTGATGAAGTAGTCGTCCATCGCGGCCTCGGCGAGCGCGGGGAGGTCCTCCTCCTTGACGCCCGTCGAGCGCAGCGTCGGGAAGTCGATCTCCTTCAGCAGCGCCTTGGCGGCCGTGACGGCGCGCGAGCCGTCCTTCGTGCCGTCCTGCGGCGCGCCCATCGCGTCGGCGATGCGCTCGAAGAGCTCGGGCTCGGCCGTGCGGTCGATGTCCATCGTCTCAGCCATCACGAGGCCGATGGTGAGGCCGTGCGGCAGGCCGTACTTGCCGCCGATCGCCTGGGCGATCGAGTGCTCGGAGCCGCAGTCGGCGATATTCATGCACAGGCCGCCGAGCAGCGAGCACGCGGCCATGCGCGAGCGGGCGCCGGCGTCCGAGCCGTTGCTGATCGCCGTCGGCAGGGCCTCGACGCCGTAGCGGATCGACTCGAAGGCGATGCCGTTGCCGATCGGCGAGCGCGCCTTCACGGCGACGGCCGCGATGGCCTGCGCGATCGCATCGATGCCGGCGTACATGGTCGGCGCGGGCGGCAGGCCGTGCGTCAGCTCGGGATCGACGATCGCGTACTTGGCGCGCACCGTCGGGTGCGCGATGCCCTTCTTGAGGTGCGTCTCGGAGTCGGTCACGACGATGCCGCCGGAGACCTCCGAGCCGGTGCCCGACGTCGTCGGCACGGTGATGAACAGCACGGGCGACTCGGTGTACGTCGCCTTGCCGGCGACCCAGTCGGCGTAGGGGATGCCGCTGCCGTAGACGAGGCGCGCGGCCTTCGCGGTGTCCATCGCGGAGCCGCCGCCGATGGCGATCAGCGCATCGGCCTTCACGTCGGCGAGGACGGCGGCGCTGGCAGCCACGTCATCGGTCGTCGGCTCGCCCGGCTCCTTGATCCACGTGGTGATCGTGCCCGGCGAGGCGTTCAGCGCCTTGACGATGGCGGGGTGCTCGGAGACGGCGCGGTCGATGATCACGACGGTGCTCTGCGCGCCCTCCTCCTCGAGGATCGCGGGCAGGCGGCTGATCTCGCCGTCGCCGAAGCGGATGCGGATGGGAAGGTGGTTGCCGAAGGCGGCGAGCGGCTCGA
>CAZPQP010000311.1:0-1878 GCA_964588635.1 uncultured Bifidobacterium sp. | reverse complement strand
TCGTCCATGAACTCGAGCATCCGCTGCTGGCGCTGCGGCAGCGTCTCGCCCGGGATAGGCGCCTGCATCCTCGCGTACTGCGCGACGAAGCGCCGGAGCTTGAGGCCCGTGCGCATGAACTCGAGCTTGCCGCGCCACGAGATCGGCAGGCGGAACGGGTAGAGCTCGACGCGCCCCTCGGTCACGCGCTTGCCCTTGTAGGAGATGCCCGTCAGCGTGCCCGGGATATCGGCGGCGACGGCGCCCGACTCGCGCACCAGCCGGCCGACGCCGGAGTCATCGCCGGCGAACACGTGGGCGCCGAGGTTGAGCCAGTGCTCGCCGCGCGGCACGGACATCAGGCGACCGCCGACGCGGTTCGTCGACTCGAGGACGATCGGCGCACGATCGCGCAGATCCCAGGCCGCGGACAATCCGGCCATGCCCGCGCCGATCACGACGACGTCGGTGGTCTCCTGCTCGCCAGCCACGCCACGATGCTACCCGTTCCGGACGGGCAATCGGCCGATCGCGCGAACGCCGTAGACTTCCCGGGACCGAAGATGACGATTCTCCCCACGCACATCGACCGCGGCGACGCGCAGTTCGCCGCCCGCACGGCCGAGATGGACGCGCTGATCGCCCTGCTGGCCGAGCGTCGCGCACAGGTCGCCACCGGCGGGTCGGAGGCGGCGCGCGAGAAGCACCGCGGCCGCGGCAAGCTGCTGGTCCGCGAGCGCATCGACCGCCTCGTGGATCCGGACGGCGCGTTCCTCGAGCTCGGCGCCCTCGCCGCCTGGGACGAATACGACGGCGTCGTGCCGTCCGCCGGCATCGTCACGGGCATCGGCGTCGTCGAGGGCCGCGCCTGCGTGATCGTCGCCAACGACGCGACGGTCAAGGGCGGCACGTACTACCCGCTGACGGTAAAGAAGCACCTGCGGGCGCAGGAGGTCGCGCTCGAGAACCGCCTGCCGTGCATCTACCTCGTCGACTCGGGCGGCGCGTTCCTGCCGATGCAGGCCGACGTCTTCCCCGACCGCGACCACTTCGGCCGCATCTTCTACAACCAGGCGCGCATGTCGCAGGAGGGGATCGCCCAGATCGCCGCGGTGATGGGCTCGTGCACCGCCGGCGGCGCGTACGTGCCCGCGATGAGCGACGAGACGATCATCGTGAAGGGCACCGGCACGATCTTCCTCGGCGGCCCGCCGCTCGTGAAGGCCGCAACCGGTGAGGAGGTGACGGCGGAGGAGCTCGGTGGCAGCGCCGTCCACACCCGCATCTCCGGCGTCGCCGACCACGAGGCGATCGACGACGAACACGCGCTGGCGCTGGTGCGCGAGGCGATCCGCACGCTCGGGCCGGCCCCCGCACCGACGTGGTCCGTCGACGAGCCCGAGGCGCCGCTGCACGACCCGGAGGACCTGCGCGGCATCGTGCCGGTCGACTACCGCGTACCGTACGACGCGCGCGAGGTGATCAGCCGCATCGTCGACGGCAGCCGCTTCCACGAGTTCAAGCGCGAGTACGGCGAGACGCTGGTCTGCGGCTTCGCCGCGATCGAGGGCCAGCCCGTCGCGATCCTCGCCAACAACGGCGTGCTCGTCTCCGCCGCCGCCCTCAAGGGCGCGCACTTCGTCGAGCTCGCGTGCCAGCGGAGGATCCCGCTCGTCTTCCTGCAGAACATCACCGGCTTCATGGTCGGCACGCGTGCCGAGCACGGCGGCATCGCGAAGGACGGCGCGAAGCTCGTCACCGCCGTGTCGTGTGCGCAGGTCCCGAAGTTCACCGTCGTGATCGGCGGCTCGTTCGGCGCCGGCAACTACGGCATGTGCGGCCGGGCGTTCCAGCCGCGCCAGCTGTGGGCCTGGCCGAACGCGCGCACGGGCGTGATGG
>CAZPQP010000310.1:0-1935 GCA_964588635.1 uncultured Bifidobacterium sp. | reverse complement strand
CTGTCCTAGCGACGCACTGATGCGCTGACGCGCCGGGCGACCGGCGCGTCAGCGCACAGCGCCACCGCGCTCCACGTGGGAGCGTGCATGCGCGATCGCGTCGTCCAACGACGTGAAGAGGTGGTTCTCGTGCCGGAGCTCCGCGAGCACGCCGAACGTCTCCAGCAGCGGCCGGTCCTCCGACCGCACGCCCTTGATCAGCACCGTGATCCCGCGGTGCTCGAGGTCACGCACCATCTCCGCCAAGGCGTTCGCGCCGGTGGCGTCGAGCATCCGGATGCCGCTGAGGCGCAGGATCACGACCTCCACGTCGCCCACGGCGGCGAGCTCGTCGAGGAAGCGCTGCGCAGCACCGAAGAAGAGCGCGCCGTCGATGCGATAGACCGCGATGCGCTCATGCAGCAGCCGCTGCTCGGCATCGACGCCGAACTCGCCCGTCAGGTCGCCGACGTCCTCGCGCTCGAGTCCGCTCTGACGGGCGAAGGCGCGCAGCGCGAGGATGGCGGCCACGGCGATGCCGATCTCGACGGCCAGAATGAGGTCGAACAGGATCGTGATCGCGGCGGTGAGGACGAAGACCGCGGCCTCGGCTCGCGTGGAGCGAAGGATCGAGCGGGCACTGCGGTAGTCGACCATGCGGAAGGCGGTGACGATCAGCACGCCGGCCAATGCCGCGAGCGGGATGCGCGCAACGAGCCCTGAGGCGAACAGCACCACGAGCAGCAGCACGAGCGCGTGGACGATCGTGGAGACCCGGGTACGTGCACCGGCTCGGACGTTGACCGCCGTACGTGCGATCGCACCCGTCGCGGGCATGCCGCCGAAGATGCCGCTCGCCACGTTGGCGAGTCCCTGGCCGAACAGCTCCCGGTCGGGGTTGTAGCGCGAGCCGTCGGCCATGCCATCGGCGACCTTGGCCGACAGCAGGCTCTCGATGGCGGCCAGTGCCGCCACGGCGATGGCGCTGCCGAGCAGCGTCCGGAGGGTGGCGGGGTCGAGCACCGGCAGCGACGGCGTGGGCAGTGACGACGGCAGCGCACCGATGCGCGCGACGTCGATCGTCAGCAGCTCGGCTGCCGCGGTCGCGACAATGACGGCGATCAACGAAGCGGGCAACGAGCGGCGGATGCGCGGGACGGCCAGCATGATCACGACCACGAGCGCCACGAGCGCGAGCGAGCGCAGCGTGCTCGCATCGATGCGGCCAAGGCACTCGATCGCGACCAGCAGTGCCCTGTCGCCATCCGGCTTCGGCACGTCGAGGGCGAAGGGCACCTGCTGCAGGGCGATGATCGTCGCGATGCCGACGGTGAAGCCCTCGATCACCGGCCACGGGATGTACTGGATCGTCCGCCCCAGGCCGACCAGTCCCAGGACGACCACGATGATGCCGCCCATGATCGCCACGGTGAAGACCGCGCCCGTGCCGTGCACCGCGACGATCGGCAGCAGCACGACCGTCATGGCGCCGGTCGGCCCGGAGACCTGCAGCGACGAGCCGCCGAAGACGCCCGCGACGAGGCCGGCGACCACCGCGGTGACGAGGCCGGCTGCGGCGCCGACGCCGCTGGTCACGCCGAAGGCGAGCGCCAACGGCAGGGCGACGACACCGACGGTGACGCCGGCCAGGACGTCACCGCGCCAGCTCGAGCGCAGCCCGGCGTAGTCCGCGCGTTGCGGCAGGGCGCGGCCGAGGATCGTGCGGAGAGGCGACTGGGGGAGCGCCGACACCTTCGCGAGCGTACCACCGTGGATGAAGCCGGCGGCATTCGCACGTGCGCGGTCTATCTCACAGATGTGTGCGCTTTCCGTCAATCGGGCGCATCCGCGGCGAAGTCCGGCAGAATCAGCCCATGGAGCACGAGGCACCGCAGCACCCGACCGAGACGCCGAAGGATCGCCTGCCGCTCGGCCGTGCCGCCTTCCTCGGCACCG
>CAZPQP010000309.1:0-1938 GCA_964588635.1 uncultured Bifidobacterium sp. | reverse complement strand
GTCATGCGCTACACGACGGCCAACACCACGACGCCGCGTGACTTCGAGTTCCAGGACCGCCTCAAGCGCAATCGCGCCGAGGCGGAGCGCCGTCTGGCCGGCCTGGGCGCGAAGATCGTCAACTGCGAGCAGGAGACGGACTACGCGTTCCGCCTCACGCTCGACTACAGCGGCGACCTGAAGAAGCTGGCCGACCAGATCGAGGACATCTCGGACTGCGAGGTCCTCTCGCTGGGCCACTCGCTCGAGATCATCAAGGATCTCGGCGACGCCGACACGGTCTGCGCGCAGTACCACCTGGACAAGTTCCAGGGCACGCACGCCATCGGCCATGTCCGCATGGCGACCGAGTCCGACGTGGACATCTCGGGCGCGCACCCCTACTGGGCGTATCCGTTCAGCGACATCGCCGTGGTGCACAACGGCCAGCTGACGAACTACTTCCAGTGGCGCCGCCGCCTCGAGCGCAACGGCCACCGCTTCAACTCCGAGTGCGACTCGGAGATCATCGCCGTCTACCTGGCGGAGAAGATGAGCGAGGGCATGGGCCTCAAGGAGGCCATGGAGCTGAGCCTCGACGAGCTCGACGGCGTGTTCACGTACATCTGCGTCACGGCCGATGCCCTGGGCGTCGCGAAGGACGAGATGGCGGCGAAGCCGCTGGTCCTCTTCGAGGGCGAGAACATGATCGCGATGGCATCCGAGGAGATGGCGATCCGCGCGATCATCGACCATGAAATCGACACGTACGATCCGTATGAGGGTGAGGTGATGGTATGGACGCGCTGACCGGTGAAAGCCAGATCGTCTACGACGCACGCGGTCTCGTCGAGCCGAATGCCGAGGTCCCCAAGATCTCGAGCATCGACGGCGAGAAGGCCGAGTTCGACGCGATCGATCTGACCACGCGCCAGATCAACCTGGAGCTGCGCTGGCTGATCAACGAGCAGGGGATCACGGACGTCACGGTCCGCAACCCCGGTGCCAAGCACTCGCTCGGCGTCGGCATCCTGACCCGCTGCAAGATCACGTTCGACGGCAGCCTCGGCTACTTCGGCTGCGGCGTCATCGACGGTCCCGAGGTCCACATCAAGGGTCGCGTCGGCTGGTCCGCCTGCGAGAACATGATGAGCGGCACCGTGGTCGTCGAGGGCAACGCCGGCTCCCTGACGGGTGCCGCGATGCGCGGTGGCGATCTGATCGTCAAGGGCCGCCTCGGCGCCCGCACCGGCATCGACCAGAAGGGCGGGACCATCCTCACGATGGGCTCCGTCGGTGCCAACACCGGCTTCATGATGCAGCGTGGCCGCCAGGTCATCTGCGGTGACGCCGGCCATGGTCTCGGCGACTCGATGTACGACGGCATCATCTACGTCGGCGGCAAGGTCCGGTCCCTCGGGATCGACTGCGTCCCCGGCGAGTGGACCGACGCGGACACCGAGTTCATCGAGCGCAAGTTCCGCATCTACGAACTGGGCACGCCCCCGGCCTTCCAGAAGTTCGTCTGCGGCAAGAAGCTCTACAACTACGACAGCCTTGAGCCTTCCGAGCGCAAGCTCGTTCTCTAGGGAAAAGGGGGAATACTGATGAGCGACAACGCTAAGGAAATCGAGCGCAAGCGCGCAGTTCTCGGCCGGAGCCCGATCTTCACCCCTGAGGTGATGAACGACATCCACATGAAGGCCGAGCTGGGTCGCTACCGCATGCGCGGCTTCTCCATGTTCAAGCCGATCCCGCACTGGGATCAGCTCATGTTCATGCCGGGCACGCTGACCCGCTTCGTGATCGAGGGCTACCGCGAGAAGTGCGTCACCAAGACGGTGATCGGCGGTCGCTTCGCGAAGAAGCCGCTCGAGCTCGACATCCCGATCTACATCACGGGCATGAGCTTCGGCGCCCTGTCCCTCGAGGCGAAGATGGCCCTGGCCAAGGGCGCCT
>CAZPQP010000308.1:0-1943 GCA_964588635.1 uncultured Bifidobacterium sp. | reverse complement strand
ACCGCGGCAGCGAGCGCGAGACGCCCGCCTCGTCCGCGACCTCCGGGAAGTGCAGGCCGGCGATGCCCTCGCGGGTGATCAGGCGGATGGCCGCATCGAGGATGACGGTGCGCCGGTCGGCGGCATCCTCCACCGGCGACGGTGCGATCGCCGGCAGTGCCAGCGCCCGTGGTCGCCGCCAGCCACGGTGTCCGGAGATCAATCCGTCGAGCGCAGCCGCCGCGTCTGCGGGCGTCACGAGATCGACGAGGAGCATCACGCCGAAGCCGTCGAGCGCCCCCGCGATGCGCGCCGCAATCAGGGCGGGACTCGCCTCGGTGGGCACCTCGCCCGCCGCCTGCGCGTCGGCGACGACGGCCTCGAGCCCGTCCAGACGGCGCCGTTCGGCGGCACGCACCTGCGTGGCGAGCGACGGGTCGAACAGCGCACGGCGCTGGAACTCGGTGCGCAGCATCCAACGCTCGCGGACCGCCTCCGGGGACCCCTCGAAGGCACCGCGCGAGAAGGCGCGCAGGCGCTCGACCGGCGTTCCGGTGCCCGTCAGCGTCGCCTGCTTCCGCGTCCGCTCGGCCTCCTCCACGCGCTCCCAGAGCGCCTGCGTCAGGTCGTCGAGCGTCGGGTAGTAGTAATGCGGCAGCGCCACGGAGACACCGGCCTCGGTCGCCACCGCCTGCGAGCGGATCCCGTCGATGCCATCGCGCAGGACGACGCGCAGCGCTGCGTCGAGAATGTCGGAGCGGCGATCGGGCCGTTGCTGCGCTGTCACGAGCACATGGTGCCCGCTCGCCCCACGGAAC
This sequence comes from uncultured Bifidobacterium sp., assembly GCA_964588635.1. GTDB lineage: Bacteria > Actinomycetota > Thermoleophilia > Gaiellales > F1-60-MAGs149 > F1-60-MAGs149. The sequence continues at coordinate 1,146 of CAZPQP010000308.1, read as the reverse complement.
CGATCGTGGCGCGAGCCACGATGCCACGGTCCCGGCCGCGCTAGCGTTGGCGCATGCGCACCTTGCCGATCGCCCTCCTCGTGCTCGCCGCGCTCGCCTGCGGTACCGCATCGGCAGCCGCCAAGCCCGCCGTGGGCGCACCCCGCGCGATCGAGACCGAGGTCGGCGAGCAGAAGGGCATCCGGCTCCTCAGCAACGACGCCAAGGGCTGGCACTGGGTGTGGCTGCGCAAGCCGAGCGCGCGGATCGTGATCGCACATCCGACGCAACGGCTGCCGGAGAACGACGAGGCGGTCAACGGTCTCTCCGGACGTACCGGCGTGTACGTGACGGGCCGCGTACCGGGCAGGACGTCCGCGCTGCTCGGCTACGTCTCCGCCGACGGATCCAAGGTGTTCAAGACGGTCGCGTTGCGCATCGTGGTCGAGTAGCCCGGCAGGGGATCCCCCGGTGCGGACGTACCCTGAGGTCATGCACCACCTCCGCAGCCTGCTCGCCGGACTCGCCGTCGCTCTGGCCGTCGCCCTGATCACGGTGCCGACCGCCTCCGGCCAGTCGGATCCCGCGGCGCGGGCCGCCGTGTTCGCCGGTGCCGGTCTGTGGGTGGACATCTACGACGAGACCATCCGCCAGCCCGAGTACGTCGTCGAGCAGGCCATCGAGCATCAGGTGGCGACGATCTACTGGGAGACCTCGAACTACCACTCGCCCGCCGACGTGATGTACCCCGACGAGTTGCGCCAGGTGCTCGCGCTCGCGCACGCGCAGGGCATCCGGGTCGTCCCGTGGTACCTGCCCGGCTACCGCAACATCAAGCTGGACCGCCGTCGCTTCGCCGCGGCGATCACGGCCGGTGGCACCGACCCGGTCGACGGGCTCGGCGTCGACATCGAGGCCGACATCGTCCGCAATCGCCAGCTCCGTGCGAAGCGCGCCGCGGCAATGGTGCAGTGGCTGCGCGCCACCTACCCCGACCTGCCGATGGCCGGCATCGTGCCGCGCGATGCGCTCGCCTGGTGGCGGATCTTCCCGTACGCCGAGGTGCGCGCCAGCACCGACGTGATGATGCCCATGTGCTACACGTCGCGGTATCTGACGCCCGCCCAGACCACGGCGATGAGCGCGGACTGCGTGACGACGATCCGC
>CAZPQP010000307.1:0-1945 GCA_964588635.1 uncultured Bifidobacterium sp. | reverse complement strand
TGAAGTCGTCCGCGGCGAGGCCGGTGACCGGGCGCGTGAAGGTGAGCGTGTAGGCGGGGGATGTGGACGACGTCGGAGTCGACGGGGCGGTGAATGTCGAAGCGGAGACCGGCGGCGTGACGACCGCCGCGTCATACGCATTCGAACCGGAGGCGATGCTCGCCGGCGTCATCGCAGCAGGCACGCCGGAGCCGTTGAGCGAGAACTGCGAGATCACGGTGCCCGAGTACGTTCCGGTGTACAACGCGTTCCCGTCGGGCGCGATCGCCGCGAACGTCGACGCCGTCGCCGACGAGGCATAAGTGCCCGTGGCGGTGAGCGCGCCGCCGGCGCCGATCGAGAACAGCTGGACGCGCGGCAGCGTGCCGGCCACGAACGAGGTGACGTAGGCGCGCGTGCCCGCCGCGTTCACCGTGATCCGCAGCGGGTTCGTCACAGACGCGACCGTCGCCGGCGACAGCGGCGTCAGCGACGCGCCCGCTCCAATCGCGTACTGCGCGATCGCCGCGACCTCCGAGTTCGTCACGTAGAGATTGAGGCCGTTCGGCGAGATCGCCATGCCGTACGACGCTGCGGACGTGGTCGCCGCACCGGCGCTGACCAGCTGGCCGGTGGTCTGGTCGATCGTGAACCGGCTGATCGTCGCCGATGTGCGGTTGCCGACGAAGGCCATCGTGCCGTCGGGCGAGATCACGATGTCCCAGGGCCCCGTCCCGGTCGCCACCGTCGGAGTCGCCATCGGCCTGAGTGTGCCGTCCGCGTTGATCGAGAACTGGGACACCGTGCTCGCCGCGTAGTTCGCGACGTACGCCCATCTGCCGTTCGGGGCGACCGTGACCTCGTACGGCGTCGTTCCGACGGCGACCGTCGCGGGGCTCAGCGGTGTGAGCGCGCCGCCCGGCGAGAGGCGGAACTGCGACACGGCGTTCGACCCGGAGTTCGACACGTAGAGCGTGCGTCCGTCCGGCGTCGCCGCATTGAAGAACGGGCTGGTGCCCGCCGCTGTCGACGGCGTCGGGTGGGCCGTCAGCGCGTTGCCGTCGCCGATCGCGTAGACGTACTGGGCGTTCGACGCCTGCACCGAGGCGATCAGCAGCGGCACCGTCCGCACCTCGGCCGCCGCCGAGTTCGCAGTGGCTGCGCCGTACGCGTTGGTCTGCGTCACGATGCAGCGCAGGAACCGCGCGCCGTCGATCGCGCTGACCGTGTAGGTCGCCGTCGCGTTGCCCGTGCCCGTGGCGTTCGCCCAGCCCGTCACGCCATCGGCCGAGACCTGCCACTGGTAGGTCGTGCCCGTCGCCGCGGGCTGGTTCGTCCAGGTGCCCGGGTTGCAGGTCAAGGTCTGCAGCGCCCGGGGCGTGCCGGAGATCGTCGGCGCGGCGGTGTTCGCGAGCGTGCCCAGCGTGGTCGTCACCGCCTGCGCGGAGGCCGGGCCGGCCAGCCCGCCGGCGTCGGCGACGCCGTTGGCGGCCAGCGTGAGGATCTGGGTGCCGGCGGGCGCGGTGGCGTTGGCCAGGGTGACCGTGTACGGGCCGGCGCCCGAGCCGGTCACCGACGAGACCGTCCAGCCCGTGCTCGTCCCGGTGGCCGCGAAATCGGCGGACGCGAGCCCCGTGACGGGCTCCGAGAACGTGAGGCTGAACGTGGCCGCCGTGCGGCTGACCGACGTGGCCGAGAACGCGCTCACCGTCGGGTTGGTGCGATCGACGGTGGCCGTCTGGCCGGCCGTGTCCGCGCCCGGGCCGGTGCGCGACGAGGCGTCGGTCGCCTGGTTGGCGCGCAGCGTCGGGATGACGGTGCCCTCCGGCGCGGGCGAGGAGGCGTTGGCGAGCGTGAGGACGTAGGCGGTGCCGGACCCCGTGAGGCTCTGGACCGTCCATCCGCTCGAGCTGCCGCCGACGGTGAACGACGACGCGCTGAGCCCGGTGACCGCCTGGTTCATCGT
>CAZPQP010000306.1:0-1992 GCA_964588635.1 uncultured Bifidobacterium sp. | reverse complement strand
CGAGGTGGATGCCGACGGCGCGCGACTTCTGGGCGAGGCGGATGATGCAGTCCTCGACCTCGGCCGGCGCGACCATCATCAGGTCGGCGAGCTCGTCGATCACGACGAGGACGTACGGCAGCGTGTCCTCGGGGCGTCCACCCTCGATGCGCGCCTTGTTGAACTCGACGATGTTGCGGCTGCGGGCGGCGCCGAGCTTCTCGTAGCGGCGCTCCATCTCGCCCACCACGTTCATCAGGGCGGCGGCCGCGCTCTTCATGTTCGTCACGACGGGCGTGAGCAGGTGCGGGATCGCCTCGTAGTGGTTCAGCTCGACCCGCTTCGGGTCGATCAGGATCATCTTGACCTCGTCCGGCGTGGCGTTCAGCAGGATCGAGACGAGCATCGCGTTGAGCGAGCCGGACTTGCCGGAGCCGGTGGTGCCGGCGATCAGCACGTGCGGCATCTTGGCGAGGTCGGCGTGCACGTGGTTGCCGCTGATGTCCTTGCCGAGCCAGACGGTGAGGGGGCTGCAGCCGGCCGGGAACGAGCCCTGGATGTCGCCCAGCGTGACGAGATTCGGCGAGGTGTTCGGCACCTCGACGCCGACGGCCTGCTTGCCGGGGATCGGGGCGAGGATGCGGATGTCGGTGGTGGCGAGCGCGTAGGCGAGGTCGTCCTTGAGGGCCGAGACCTTGCCGACCTTGGTGCCGGGGGCGAGCTGGATCTCGTAGCGCGTCACGCGCGGGCCCGACACGGTGCCGATCACGCGGCTCTTCACGCCGAAGCTCTCGAGCGCCTCGACGAGCGACTGGCCCATGCGGTCGAGCGTGCTCTGCTCCACCTCGGCGGCCTGCGAGCGGCCGAGCACGCTCGGGTCGGGCAGCTTGTAGTCCTCGTGCTGGCGCCGCACAGGCGGCAGGGCGAGGTTGATCGTCGGCTCGCCGCTCTCGTCGTCCTCGAAGACGCTCTCGGGCGTGTCGGCGACGGGCTCCTCCCACGACGGCTCGGCCGTGGGCTCCTTCCTCGCCTTGGCGGCCTTGGCGACGGGGACGGGCGTGGGCTCGGCCGGCGGGAACGTCGGCTCCTGCGTGGCCTCGGCCTGGGCGGACTCATCGCCCCAGACCTCGTGGATCGGGTCGGGGTAGACGATCTCCTCGGGCTCGTCCGCCAGCGGCTGGACGTGCGCCTTGCGGGTCCGGCTCGCCTCGCGGTGCTCGATCAGGGCCTGACGCTCGGCCTCCTCCTTGGCGAGGGCGCGGCGCGCCGACCGATCGTCCATCCACTCGATCGTGGCGGAGTAGATGTCGACGACCGTCTCCCAGAACGCCTGCCACAGCACGCTGAGCTTCTGGCCGGCGAGCAGGACGACGCCCGAGACGGCGAGCGCGACGATCAGGAGCAGCACACCGGCGTCGCCGGCGGCCGAGCCGAGCAGCTTGTGGAGGTTGCCGCCGACGAAGCCGCCGGCGTTCTCCGACAGCCGGCCGGTCGTCTCGTCGTTCGACAGCGCGAGCAGGAGCGCGAGCAGGATCAGCGGCACGCCGGCGAGACGGCGGCGCAGGCCGGGGCTGAGGTTCTTCTGCAGGATCAGCGCGCCGCAGCCGACGAGGATCACCGGGAGGAAGATCGCGAAGGCGCCGAACGCCACGCGCGAGCCGTCCTTCAGCTGCGCGCCGACGGCCGAGCCGTCCACGCCGACCCAGAGCAGCAGCGCGAGGAAGAGCCCGAGCAGCGTGAGGCCGCCACCGGCGACGAGGCGCGGCAGCGGATTCGGCTGCGTGCTCTTGCGCGCGGCGGGCTTGCGCGCAGCGGGCTTCCGGGCAGCAGGCTTGCGCTTGGGCGCGGCCTTGGCGGCGGGCTTCTTCGGGGCAGGTTTGGACGATCGCGAACGTGTGGCCACGCTTGGGGCTTCTCCCCTCCCCGGGGTTCTCCTTCGCGGGACTGCGACATTCGCGTCACAGCGCCGTAGGGGTTGCCTCCGGACTGCCGAAACTGTGTGCGAAACCGCAT
>CAZPQP010000305.1:0-1994 GCA_964588635.1 uncultured Bifidobacterium sp. | reverse complement strand
CGCGCTGGTCGTCGGCGCCACGGCCTGGCGCCTGCTCGGCGGTGCGCCGCCGAAGTCCAGCCGCCGCGAGGCACCAGCGGCCTGAACCCCGGCCGCGTCTCGGATACGGTTCGCGGGCGCGGGTGTGGCGAAATGGCAGACGCGCCAGGTTTAGGTCCTGGTGGGGGAAACCCCGTGGAGGTTCAAGTCCTCTCACCCGCATCGGAATGCCCGGATCCCGTGATCCCGTACGATGGCGATCCGTATCGGGCCCAGCCGTCGGAGAAAGAAGCGCATGGAAACCGCTGTAGAGACCCTCGAGGACAACAAGGTCAAGATCCGCGTCGAGGTCGACGCGCATGACGTCGATCACGCATTCGAGCACGCGCTCAACGACCTCCGCAAGGACATGCGCCTCCCCGGGTTCCGCCCGGGCAAGGCGCCGATCGCGGTGATCCGTCAGCGACTCGGCGAGGAGGCCATCGCCGAGGAGGCGCTGCGCACCCACATCGACGGCTGGTGGCGCCGCGCGTGCGCCGCGACGGCGGTCGAAGGAATCGACCGCCCCGAGATCGACTTCGACACGCCGCCCGCACAGGGCGCCCCGTTCGTGTTCACCGGCACCGTCGCGGTCCCGCCGAAGGCCGTGCTGCCCGCCAAGCTGGACCTGGCGGCCGTTCGTCCCACCGCCGACGTGTCGGACGAGGCGATCGACGAGGAGCTGGAGCGCATCCGCCTCGCCGGAGCCGAGTTCCAGCCGATCGACGCCGCCGTCGAGGCCGGGCATCAGGTGCTCGTCGACATGAGCGGCGCCGTGGACGGCCATCTGATCAAGGACGCCCAGGCCACCGACCTGATGGTCGAGGCCGGCTCGGGCCGCCTGCTGGACGAGCTCGACGAGGCGATCATCGGCATGAAGACCGGCGAGGTGAAGGAGGTCGCCATGACCCTTCCCGCCGAGCAGAAGCCCAAGAAGCTGGCCGGCGCCGAAGCCGTGTTCACCGTCACGGTCAAGGAGGTGCGCGCACGCGTGCTGCCGGACCTCGACGACGAGTTCGCCAAGAACATGGCCGGCTTCGACACGCTCGCCGAGCTGCGCGACGACATCCGCACGGCGCGCTCGGAGACCGCGAAGAACGAGGCCGACGGCGCGTTCCGGCGGAACGTCCTCCAGGATCTCGGCGCCCAGGTCGAGGTCGAGATCCCGCCGACGATGATCGCGCGTCGCATCGACGATCGCATGCAGTCGATGGCCCGCTCGCTCCAGCAGCAGGGGATCAGCCTCGAGCAGTACATGCAGATGATCGGCCGCGACATGAACTCGCTGTACCTCGAGCTCATGCCGGAGGCCGGCCGCGAGGTGCGCGAGGAGCTCGCGCTCGACGCGTACATCGAGGCCAACGGCATCGCCGTGGACGATGACGCGCTGCGCGCGTTCATCGCCGAGCAGGCGGCCGAGGAGGCCGAGTCCGACGAGGTGATCGAGCGGATCATGGGCGACGCCGCGATGCGCGAGGACGTGCGCCGCGACCTGACGCTGCGCGACGGCCTCGACCACGCCGTGGCCGCCGCGAAGGAGATCACGCCCGAGGAGGCCGAGGCGCGGGCCAACGCGCGCAGGCCGCAGGCGGATGAGCCCGCGAAGGATGATGATGGGGAGGACGCGGACAGCTAGTCCGCGCCGCCCGAGCAGGAAACAGCGAACCACCACCGAAAGGTCCCAACGTGAGCCCTCTGGTCCCCATGGTCGTCGAGCAGACGTCGCGCGGCGAGCGCGCCTTCGACATCTACAGCCGTCTCCTCAGCGAGCGCATCATCTTCCTCGGCACGCCCGTGGACGACCAGATCGCGAACCTGATCGTCGCGCAGCTGATCCATCTGGAGTCGGAGGACCCGGACAAGGACATCTCGCTGTACATCAACTCGCCCGGCGGCTCGGTCTACGCCGGCATGGCGATCTACGACACGATGCAGTTCATCAAGCCCGACGTGCAGACGATCTGCGTCGGCATCGC
>CAZPQP010000304.1:0-2016 GCA_964588635.1 uncultured Bifidobacterium sp. | reverse complement strand
TGGGCATCGACCTCAACAACCACTACGCCCGCACCGGCCGCGAGAATCTCGCCGCCAACGACTTCATCGGCATCACCCGCGGCGGAGGCTATGCCGAGTACAGCGCCGTGCCGGAGAGCCACCTCGTGCGCATCCCCGACGGCATGTCGTTCGTCGACGCCGCGGCAGTGCAGATCGCCTTCGGCACGGCGTTCCACATGCTGTTCACGCGCGGCCGCCTCGCGATCGGCGAGACGGTCCTGATCAACTCGGTCGGCTCCGGCATCGGCTCGGCGGCCGTGCAGCTGGCGGCGATGGCCGGTGTCCGCATCATCGGCACGTCCTCGGGCGATGACAAGCTCGAGGCCGCGGCCAAGATGGGCATGCATCACGGCATCAACTACACCAAGCAGGACATCGTCGAGGAGGTCATGCGCATCACCGGCGGCGCCGGCGCGCACCTCACGTACGAGCACGTCGGCGGCGACCTGTTCCACGCCGGACTCAACTCGCTCGGCAAGGACGGCCGCCTCGTCACGTGCGGCGGGCACTCCGGCGAGGTCGTGCCGCTCGACATCATCCCGCTGTTCCGCATGCAGTGGCAGATCATCGGCTCGTTCACGTACACCAAGGGCGAGTACGAGACCGTCATGCAGATGTGTCATGACGGCCGGCTCAAGCCGCTGGTCGACACCGAGGTGCCGCTGGAGGACATCCGCAAGGCCTTCGAGCGCATGGAGAGTCGCGGCCACTTCGGCAAGATCGTGGTGGTTCCGTGATCGCACGGGACCTGGCCCGCTGGGTGCTCGACCTGAAGTACGAGGACATCGACGCCGACACGGAGGCGTACTGCCGGGAGCTGATTCTCGATCATCTCGGCACGGCGGCCCGTGGCGGTGTGATGGAGAACATGCCGAGCGTCGACGCGACGCTCGCCGCGATGGGCGCGAACACCGGCGAGGTGCTCACGGCCGTCGTCGGCAAGCAGCCGGCGCGGCCCGAGTGGGCGCTGTTCTCCAACTCGATCGCCGCGCACTCCGTCGAGCTCGACGACACGCACTCCGCCTCGTCGCTGCATCCGGCTGTGGTCGTGATCCCCGGGGTGATGGCGGCAGCGGAGGTCGAGGGCTCGTCCGGTCGCGACGTGATCGCCGCGATCGTGGCCGGCTACGAGGTGGCGTGCCGCCTCGGCCGCGCGCTGACGGCCAAGGAGGTCTACGCCAAGGGCTTCCACCCGACGGCGATCGTGGGCCCGTTCTCGACGGCGGCTGCGGTCGGCAAGCTGATCGGGCTCGACGAGGAGCAGCTGGCCCATGCGTTCGGCATCGCCGCCAGCCAGGCAGCGGGGCGCACGGAGTTCCTCTCCGAGGGCGCATGGACCAAGCGCCTGCATCCGGGCTGGTCGAGCCACGCGGGCTACGTCGCCGCGCGCCTTGCCCAGAACGGCTTCACGGGCCCGCTGCTGCCGTTCGACGGCCGCGACGGCCTGCTCCGCGGGTACGGCTCCGAGGAGAACCTCGCGCGCCTCACGCAGGGGCTCGGCCAGCCGTTCGAGCTGTCGATCACCAGCGTCAAGCCGCACGCGTGCTGCCGCTACAACCAGGGACCGATCGATCTCGCGATCGCCTTGCGCGAGGAGCACGGCATCGGCCCCGACGACATCGCCTCGATCGAGGTCGGCGTCGTGACGGCGGCGATCGGCATCGTCGTCGAGCCGCGAGACCGCAAGGTGCGGCCGACGAATGACGTGGACGCGCAGTTCTCGCTGCCGTACGCCGTCGGCCTCGGCATCGCCAAGGGTCAGGCGTCGCTCGACGAGTACGCCACCGAAGCGCTCGGTGATGCGGACGTGCTGGCGGTGGCGGAGAAGACCGTCGCCATCGTGAAGCCCGAGTTCGACGCGAAGTACCCGGATCTCTGGCCGTGCGACATGACGATCACGACGACCGACGGTCGCACGCTGACGGCGTCGCTCGAGCACGCCAAGGGCGACCCGGAGAACAAGCTCGGCTACGACGGCATGTGCGCGAAGTTCCG
>CAZPQP010000303.1:0-2019 GCA_964588635.1 uncultured Bifidobacterium sp. | reverse complement strand
CTACGACTGCGGGAAGTTCCCGAGGTTCCACTTGCGCAGCTGCGCCGGCGACTGCTGATCGAGCCAGCGCGCCAGCGTGATGTAGTCCACGCAGGCCACCTCGGGCTTGGTGCACGCCTTCCGCAGCGTGCGCTCGAGCGCGCGGTTGTAGACGCCGTGGTTCCACGTCGCGAAGTGCGAGCCGATGCTGAGCGGGGCGCGGTTGGTCTCGTAGAGCCCGTTGAGCGCGCCCATGTAGCTGCGGTACGTCCAGTTCTCCAGCTTCTTCAGCTGCGCCGGATCGTCCGTCTTGCCGTGGTTGAAGTAGAAGTTGTAGTCCATCGCGAGCGTCGCGTACTTGGAGCCGACACGCGGGATCGAGGGCAGCGAGAAGTTCCAGAGGCCCTGCTGCTTCTCCGGCCACTGGCCGAGGATGCCCTCCTGGCTGGCGTCGTACTCGTAGCCGAGCTGGCGCATCGCGCTGTACAGCGCCGGCTTGTCGCCCATCAAGCATGGCGTGCGGCCGCCGTGGAAGTCGTCCTTCGTGAGCACCGTGCTGATCGGCTGCTTGAGGCTGTTGACCTCGCTCGCCTGCAGGACGAGGCGCTCCCACTGCGACTGCTCGCTGACCCAGTCATCGGCGGTCCAGGCGTTCGACTCGTCGCAGATGTGCGAGACGTAATGACTGCCGATCTCGTTGCCCATCATGCGCGCCACATCGAAGGCGCGGAAGTTGTCGTAGAGGTTCTCCTCCGCGGTCTTCGAGCCGGCCAGCTCGGCGTAGCCGCCGAGGTTCGAGAAGCCGGCGGGCTTGTGGGGCGGCTGGTACTGCGTGGCGTTCTGCGGCAGGAGCAGGTAGATGCCGCTCACGAAGAACGTGAAGCGCGCGCCGAGCTCCTCGGCGAGCGGCAGCCACGTGCTGTACATCTCGATGTCGGCCGCGCCGTCGAAGGATGCGACCAGGAACTGCGGCGGACGGCCGTTCGAGAGCGCCAGGTCGATCGCCGCCTGGGCCTGCGGCGTGGGCTTCCAGTCGGGCCACTTCTCGGCGGGCATGGGCGGCAGACCGTCTGCGCCCGCCCCGCCCGCGTCGACCGCGGGCGTGGTGTCGGCAGTGGAGGCGGCGGCAGCCGCGTCGTCGATGGGCGCCTTGTCGGGCGTCGCGGCCGGCTTGTCGGGCTTGGCGATCGGCACGACCGGCGCAGGGTCGGCGCCCTTCAGCTGCGGATACGCGAGGGCCACGCCGACGATGCAGAGCGCCAGCGCGACGACCAGCAGGAGCACCACGCGCCGACGGCGCGCTGCCGCGCGCTGGCGATGCCGGGTGTACTGCTGACTGCGGGTGCGGGTGCTCATCCGGAAGGCGGCATTGCGGCCGTTTCCGACAGTACGTCCGCGCTGGGGCTATCCCTCCGCGCCCGGGGTGATCGGGGTCACCCTGTTACGAAACCGATATTCAGCCGTTCTGGGCGAACGCCTTGCGGCCCGGATACACGGCGCGCGCGCCAAGCTGCTCCTCAATGCGGATCAGCCGGTTGTACTTCGCGACGCGATCCGAGCGCGACGGCGCGCCGGTCTTGATCTGACCCGTGTTGAAGGCGACCGCGAGGTCGGCGATGGTGACGTCCTCGGTCTCGCCCGAGCGGTGCGACATGACGGCGCGCATGCCGGCGCCGCGCGCGACCTCGATCGCGTCGGCGGTCTCCGACAGCGTGCCGATCTGGTTCACCTTGACGAGCAGCGCATTGCCGGCGCCCTTCTCGATGCCCATGCGCAGGCGCTCGGGATTCGTGACGAAGAGGTCATCGCCGACGAGCTGCACGCGATCGCCCAGGGTCTGCGTGAGCAGCGCCCAGCCGTCCCAGTCGTCCTCGGAGCACCCGTCCTCGATCGAGACGATCGGATAGCGGTCGGCGAGGTCGACCCAGAAGGCGACCATCTCCTCGCTCGTCAGGTCGCGGCCGTCGCCGGGCAGGCGGTAGAGGCCGGCGGCCTCGTCGTAGAGCTCGGTCATCGCCGGGTCGAGCGCGATCGCGATGT
>CAZPQP010000302.1:0-2025 GCA_964588635.1 uncultured Bifidobacterium sp. | reverse complement strand
GCAGCGCGCCGGTGCGGTAGGTGCTCACAGCTCGGCGACCAGGATCTCGTTCGCCCCGGCGCGCTTGAAGCGCTGGCGCTCGACGATCGCCACGCACGCGATGGTCACGGCGATGCCCAGCGCCTGCAGCGGCGTCAGGACCTGACCGAGCGCGAACCAGGCGAGCAGCGGCGCCACGATCGGCTCGGTCATACCGGCCATGCTCCCGGCGCCCGCGCCGAGGCGTGTGAAGCCGCTGATGATGCACGCGTACGGGACGATGCTGCCGAGCACGATCGCGAAGACGACGGGGATCCAGACCGCGAGCGAGAGGTGGAAGCGGCCATCGAGCTGGGTGGGATCGCCGAGCGCATCGAAGGGCAGTTGCCAGATCGGTACGAGCGGCAGCCAGATGAGGGCCGCCACGGCCATGCCGGCGCCGGTGCGCGCGAGCGGCGGCAGCGTCAGCGGCTGCCGCGCGCCGAGGATCGCCTGGCCGGCGAACGACAGCGCCGTCAGGAGGGCGAAGGCGACGCCGATCAGCGAGATCGCGCCGATGCCGCCCGCCCCGCCGACGACCGCGACGGCGACGCCGGCGACGGCGAGGCACATCGCGATGTACGCCAGCAGCGGCAGCCGCTCCGCATGGAACAGCCGCTGATACGCGGCGACGAGCAGCGGACCGGTGTAGACGATGACGAGCGCCACCGCGATGTCCATGCGCGAGATCGCCTCGTAGTAGAAGGCCTGTGCGAGCACGATGCCCACCAGCGCGAACAGCGCGACGGGGACGAGGTCGCGTCGCGAGAGACGCCGCACGGAGAGCACCAGGAACGGGAGCAGGAGCAGGGCCGCGCCGTAGGAGCGGAATGCCGCCAGCTGCAACGGCTCGATGCCGCCGTCGAACGCGGCCTTGCTCATCACGCCGGTGCAGGCGAACAGCACAGACCCAGCGATCACGAGGAGATAGCCGCTGCGACGCACGCTCACGGACGGCATCGTGCCGCACTCGCTGCCGTACCGCGGTACGGGTCGGTCAGAGCTCGACCGGCGCGTCCGGCGCATTGATGCGCCGCGTCCGGATGCGGGCGACCTCGACCGCGAGGATGGCCCCCACCGTGATCGCGATCCCCAGCACCTGCACCGGCGCGAGGTCCTGCCCCAGCAGCGCCCACGCCACTGCCGCCGCGAGCACCGGCTCGGACATGCCGACCACGCTCGAGGCGCCCGCCCCGACCAGGCTCGTGCCGGCGACCCACGTGACGAAGACGCCGACCGACCCGATCAGGATCGCGAAGGCGATCGCGACCCAGAGCGGCAGCGAGAAGCCGAGGCCGCCGGAGAAGCTCGCCGTCGTGCCCAGCAGGTCGAAGGGGAGCGTCCACGGCGGCACGATCACGCAGAACGCCGCTGCGGCCGCCACCATGCTCGCCGCCGTGCGCGCCAGCGGCGGCAGCTCCGTCGGCAGACGGGCGGCGAGGATCACCGAGACGCCGTACGCCAGCATCGAGACGAACGCGAAGACGAAGCCGCGGACGGTGATCGCGCTGACGCCACCGCCCGCGACCGCCAGTGCGACGCCGATGATCGCCACGAGGATCGCCGCGTACGCATAGAGCGGGAGCTTCGCGCCGAGATGGATGCGCTCGTACAGCGTGACGAAGACCGGTGCGGTGAAGACGATCACGAGGACGATGGCGACGTCCGAGTCCTTGAAGGCGATGAACGCCGTGCCCTGCCCGAGCACGAGCCCGATCACGCCGAAGGCGGCGATCGGCAGCAGGTGCGAGCGCCGAATGCGCCCGAGCACCGGCACGAGGAAGACGAGCAGGATCAGGCCGCCGCCGTAGATGCGCGTCGCCGACAGCTGGAGCGGCTCGACGCCGGTGTCGATGATGAGGCGCGCGAAGACGACGTTGAACGCGGCAAGCGCGGCAGACGCGAAGACGAGCACGTACCCGAAGGTCACGAGATTCGAGCGCGAGGGAGCGGACGCCGCCGACACGCGCGCACCGTACCGCGGTTGCTCCCGTATGCGCCTACGGG
>CAZPQP010000301.1:0-2026 GCA_964588635.1 uncultured Bifidobacterium sp. | reverse complement strand
GTGCGCACGCCGACGATCGGGCACGGGCCCGCCTCGATCACGGTGACGGGCAGCCGCGCCCCGTCCTCCGTGAAGAGCTGGGTCATGCCCAGCTTGCGTCCAATGATGGCTTTCATGGTGTTAGAGCTTGATCTCGATGTCGATGCCGGCAGGCAGGTCGAGGCGCATCAGCGAGTCGACCGTCTTCGGCGTGGGGCTATGGATGTCGATGAGCCGCTTGTGGGTGCGGATCTCGAAGTGCTCGCGCGAATCCTTGTCCTTGAAGGGACTGCGGATCACGCAGTAGACGTTCTTCTCGGTGGGCAGCGGGACAGGGCCGGAGACGGTCGCGCCGGAGCGCACCGCCGTCTCGACGATGTCCTTTGCCGACCGATCCAGCGTCTGGTGGTCGTAGCCCTTGAGGCGGATGCGGATTTTCTGCTCAGCCAAGGGGTTACTTGATGATCTTCGTGACGACGCCGGCACCGACGGTGCGGCCGCCCTCGCGGATGGCGAAGCGGAGACCCTCATCCATGGCGATCGGCTGGATCAGCTCGACCTTGATGGAGGTGCGGTCGCCGGGGAGGCAGATGTCCGTGCCCTCGGGGAGGACAACCGCGCCGGTCACGTCCGTGGTGCGGAAGTAGAACTGCGGGCGGTAGCCGGACAGGAAGCGCGTGTGACGGCCACCCTCCTCCTTCGTGAGGACGTAGATGTCCGCCTCGAAGTCGGTGTGCGGGGTGATCGAACCGGGCTTCGCGAGGACCTGGCCGCGCTCGACGTCCTCGCGCTTGAGGCCGCGGAGGAGGCAGCCGGCGTTGTCGCCAGCCTCGCCGCGGTCGAGGTCCTTGTTGAACATCTCGACACCGGTGCAGGTGGTCTTCTGGGTGTCGGTCAGACCGACGACCTCGACCTCGTCACCGACGTTGATGACGCCCTTCTCGATGCGGCCCGTGACGACGGTGCCGCGACCGGTGATCGTGAACACGTCCTCGATGGCCATCAGGAACGGCTTGTCGGTGTCGCGCTCCGGCTCCGGGATGTAGGAGTCGACGGCGTTCATCAGCTCGACGATCGACTCCGTCCACTTGGCGTCGCCCTCGAGCGCCTTCAGCGCCGAGACCTGCACGACCGGGATGTCGTCACCCGGGAACTCGTACGAGGAGAGCAGCTCGCGGACCTCGAGCTCGACGAGCTCGAGCAGCTCGGGGTCGTCCACCATGTCGGCCTTGTTCAGGGCGACGACGATGTACGGCACGCCGACCTGGCGGGCGAGCAGGATGTGCTCGCGCGTCTGCGGCATCGGGCCGTCGGCGGCGGACACGACCAGGATCGCGCCGTCCATCTGCGCGGCACCCGTGATCATGTTCTTGATGTAGTCGGCATGGCCGGGGCAGTCGACGTGGGCGTAATGACGACCCTCGGTCTCGTACTCGACGTGCGCGGTGTTGATGGTGATGCCGCGCTCGCGCTCCTCGGGAGCGTTGTCGATCGAGGCGAAGTCGCGGGCGACACCGCCGCCCTTCTCCGCGAGGACCTTCGTGATCGCAGCCGTCAGCGTCGTCTTGCCATGGTCGATGTGACCGATGGTGCCGACGTTGAGGTGGGGCTTGGTGCGCTCGAACTTCTGCTTGGACATCGTCTTCTCCGGGTCTCCAGGACTGTGGTGCTAAAGGGGGTTGGTAGTGGTTTGCGGGGTTGCGGGACTGGCCGACTAGGCCTTCGCCGTGATGGTCTCGGCGATGTTCTTGGGCACTTCCTCGTAGCGGAGGAACTGCATGGTGTACGTCGCGCGACCCTGCGAGAGGGAGCGGACGTCGGTCGCGTAGCCGAACATCTCGGCCAGCGGGACGCGAGCGGTGACGACCTGGGCGTTGCCGCGGGGCTCCATGCCCTCGACGCGGCCGCGGCGGCTGTTGAGGTCGCCGATGACGTCGCCCATGTACTCCTCGGGCGTGACGACCTCGACCGCGAAGATCGGCTCGAGCAGCGCGGAGTCGCCCTTGCGGAGGCCCTCCTTGAGCGCCATCGAGCCGGCGATCTTGAA
>CAZPQP010000300.1:0-2033 GCA_964588635.1 uncultured Bifidobacterium sp. | reverse complement strand
CGATGATCGAGTTCTACGGTCGCGATGCCGTGTGCACCACCGGCACCTGCTCCTACTGCGAGGAGCACACCACGCAGCTCTGCGACGTCATGGCGGGTGACGCCAGCCTGACGTGGCAGCAGGCCAAGCAGTCCGATGTCGTGGTCGAGAACGGCGTGTGCCCCTCGTGCGTGGACATCATCGTCGCGCGCAAGCAGGAGGCGCGATGAACGCCTTCAAGAACTGGCTCGTGGACGAGTGCGAGTGCTGCATCTGCGGCGAGGTCATCAAGCAGACCGACGTCGTGTGCATCGCCAGCAAGATCGGCGTGGATGAGCCCGCTCACTGCGACTGCGTGGACGAGGTGGTCGCGGACCTCGAGCAGAACGCGTGGTTCGACCAGCTCGACTGGGAGGCCTCGCGATGACGCACTACGAGAACGTCACCTGCCAGATGAGCCCGCTCGACGAGGCTCTGTACGAACTCGCCCAGGTGCGCCAGCAGCTCGAGGACGAGCGCCGCGCGCACAGCGCCACCCGCGTGAACATGGCGTGGCAGATCATGGCCCTCAAGTGCCGGGAGGTGAAGTGATGCGTACCTCCGAGAACCTGAACGAGCTGGCCCTCGCGCTTTCAAAGGCGCAGGGCCAGATGGAGTCGGCGAAGAAGGACTCCACGAACCCGCACTTCCGCTCGAAGTACGCCGACCTGGCTGCGGTGGTCGAGGCCATCAAGAAGCCGCTGGCGGCCAACGGCCTGTCGTACCTGCAGGGCTTCGGGTGGGACGAGCACGGCGCGCTGATCGTGCGCACCCGGCTGCTGCACTCGTCGGGCCAGTGGGTCGAGTCGGAGCTGCGCGTGCGTCCGGTGAAGGACGACCCGCAGGGCGTGGGCTCGGCGGTTTCGTACGGCCGACGCTACGCGCTGCAGTCGCTGGTCGGGCTCACCGCGGATGACGACGACGGCAACGCCGCGAGCAACGCACCCCAAGCGCCACGGAAGGCGGAGGCGACGAACGGACACGCCGCCATGGACCGGAAGGAACCGGCCGCCCCCGTGGACCCCAAGAACGTCGCACTCAAGTCGCTCGCCGCGACGTTCAACGCCATCAACGAGAACAACCCCAAGGTGCTGCCGTTCTCGCACACGGACCACAGCGACAAGGCTGCGGCGGCCCGTCGCCAGCTCGTGGGGCAGGTCCTGGGCAAGGAGGTCGCGGACATCCGCGAGCTGTCCGCGCCCGAGATCCAGAAGGCGTCAACGGGGCTCAAGGAACTGTTCGCGTAACCCATAGGGGCGGGTGGAACGAGCGCCCGAAAGCGCGGTGACGGCGACACCCATCGTCGCCCGCGGCCCGCCCCACTACTTCCACGGACGGAGGTGTCGCATGAGCAAGAACCTCGAGCGGTTCCTCGCTCGCTGGACCGAGAAGCACGTCGGGGCAAAGGAAGTCCCGACCAGCCCCGAGGCCAAGGTCGCGGTCGCGGCCTTCATCGGGGAGATCCGACTCGCATGGAAGCGAGGTGAGAAGTGAACGACCTGCCGCTGTTCGCACCGTGGTCGGACTCGCAGACCAGTCTCGAGGCCGCCCGCAGCATCGAGCCGCACATCGCCCGGCTGGAACGCCAGGTGATGACGGCGCTGGCCGAGGCCGGCAACGCGGGGCTCTGCGACCACGAGCTGGAGAAGGTGACGGGACTGCAGCACACGACGGCGAGCGCCCGTCGCAGGGAGCTGGTGCTCAAGGGGCTGGTGGTGGAGACGGGCGAGCGCAGGACGACGCCCTCGGGACGGAGTGCCAAGGCATGGAGGGTCGCATGAACGAGGAACTGACGGTGCAGCAGGCGGCGCAGATGGCCGGGGTGTCGCGACAGACGGTCTACAACTGGATCAAGGCGAACAAGGTCAAGACGTACGGGGTGCATGGCGCGACGCGCATCGACCGCGGGTCGTTCGACGAGCACCTGAGCAGCCAGCCCGTGGTGGGGCAGCCGAGCGATACCTCCGGCACGGATGCCATCGAGGCCACCACGGGTCTCTAGGTCGCCGCATGGC
>CAZPQP010000299.1:0-2035 GCA_964588635.1 uncultured Bifidobacterium sp. | reverse complement strand
CGCCTGCTCCAGCTCGGCAACCCTGCGGGCGTCTCGCTCGGCATGCTCTTCTAGGCTCGATGGCCCGGCCGATCACCACCCGCGACCGCCTGCGGTATCGCTTCGACGCCACGCTGTCGCGCGGCACGATCGGCGTGATCGCCTGGCTGGGTGCGGTCACGGCGGTCGTGGTGCTGATCGCCGGCATCGCGGTGTGGCTGCTCGGATTGCGCACGGCCGGTGCGGAGCGGACGGGCTTCATCGAGGGCACCTGGACGAACCTGATGCACACGCTCGACGCGGGCACGCTCGCGGGCGATTCCGGCTGGACGTGGCGGCTGATCGCGCTCGTCGTCACGATCGCCGGCATCTTCGTCCTGTCGATCCTGATCGGCATCATCTCCTCCGGTATCGAGAGCCGCCTCGACGAGCTTCGCAAGGGCCGCTCCCTCGTGGTCGAGCATGGGCACACGCTGATCCTCGGCTGGTCGCCGAAGCTGCACCAGATCCTCGCGGAGCTGGAGATCGCCAACGCCAATCAGCGCAATCCCTGCGTCGTGATCCTCGCCGACCGCGACAAGGTCGAGATGGAGGACGAGGTGCGCGCCCGCGCCGGCGACGGTCGCCGTACCCGCGTGATCTGCCGCTCCGGCAGCACCTCCGATGCGAGCGATCTCGAGTTCGTGCGTCCTGAGGACGCCAAGTCGATCCTGATCCTGCTCGATGAGGCGACGGGCGACCCCGGCGTCGTCAAGACCGTGCTCGCGCTCCTCTCGCTCGATCCGGAGCTCTCGCGGCTGCGCGTCACGGCGGAGTTCGAGAGCCAGGACTCCGCCGCGGCGATCGACCGCGCCACGCAGGGGCGGATGGGCATCGTCGTCTCCAGCGACGTGATCGCGCGCGTCACGGCGCAGGTGTGCCGGCAGTCCGGTCTGAGCCTCGTCTTCCAGGAGCTGCTCGACTTCGACGGCGACGAGGTGTACTTCCAGGAGGAGCCCGGCCTCGTCGGCGCGGCCTTCGGCGACGCGCTGACGGCCTATGAGCACTCCGCCGTGATCGGTGTGCGCGACGCCAGCGGCGTCGTGACGCTGAGCCCGTCTCTCGATCGGGTCTTCGCCGCCGGCGAGCAGGTGATCGCCGTGTCGGCCGACGATGACACGGTGCGCCTCTCCGGGCCCGTCGCGCGCGTCACGAAGGCCGGCGTGGTTCCCGAGCCCGCGATCGTGCCGGTGCAGGAGCACACGCTCGTGATCGGCTGGAACGCCCTGGCACCGACGATCCTCGGCGAGCTCGATCGCTACGTCTCCGTCGGATCGACGGTGCGCCTGCTCGTCGATCCGACGCAGCTCGACGAGCCGGTCGAGCTGCCGGACATGATCAACACGGCGATCGACGTGGTCGAGATGGACACGGTCGACGGCGCGCAGCTGACCGCACAGGTCAATCGCGATCGCTACGACCAGGTGATCATCCTCTGCTACCGGAGCGGCGACGCCTCGGCCGACGACGCGCGGGCGCTCCTGACCCTGCTGCAGGTGCGGCAGGCGACGCAGCAGGACGGGCCGAACGCGAGCGTGCGGCTCGTCACGGAGCTCTTGGACGTCCGCGATGTCGATCTGGCGCGCGTTGCGAATCCCGACGACTTCGTGGTGAGCGAGCGGCTGACCAGCCTCATGCTGGCGCAGCTGTCGGAGAACAACGAGCTCCGCGGCGTGTTCGCCGACCTGTTCGACGCTGAGGGAGTGGAGCTGGTGCTCGTCCCCGCGGCGCGGTACGGCCTGACGGGTGCCGACGCGAGCTTCGGCGACGTGGTCGCAGCGGCACGCGACCGGGGGCACGTCGCCGTCGGCCTCCGCATCGTGTCGGCATCGGTCGAGGGGGGCCTCGGCGGCGGCGGGGTGCTCGTCAACCCGCCGAAGTCGCGCAGCGTCGCCTTGGGCGACGGCGACCAGGTTCTCGTGCTCGCCTGATCGCTGCGGTGCCAGCGGGGACTGGATGATCCCCGTGATGGGCCGACAGGGAATCGAACCCTGACCGAGAGATTAAAAGTCTCCTG
>CAZPQP010000298.1:0-2036 GCA_964588635.1 uncultured Bifidobacterium sp. | reverse complement strand
CGCCTGCTCCAGCTCGGCAACCCTGCGGGCGTCTCGCTCGGCATGCTCTTCTAGGTCCGATGGCTCGGCCGATCACCACGCGCGATCGCCTGCGCTACCGCTTCGACGCCACGCTCTCGCGCGGCACCATCGGGGTGATCGCCTGGCTCGCCGCCATCACCGTCGTCGTGGTGCTGGTCGCGGGAGTCGCGGTCTGGCTGCTCGGCGTCCGTACGAACGGCGAGCAGCAGACCGGCTTCATCGAGGGCACGTGGCTCAACCTGATGCACGCGATCGATGCGGGAGCGCTCGGCGGCGATTCGGGGTGGACCTGGCGCCTGATCGCGCTCGTCGTCACGCTCGCCGGCATCTTCGTCCTGTCGATCCTGATCGGCATCATCTCCTCCGGCATCGAGAGCCGGCTGAGCGAGCTGCGCAAGGGCCGCTCGCTCGTGGTCGAGCAGGGGCACACGCTGATCCTCGGCTGGTCGCCGAAGCTGCACCAGATCCTCGCCGAGCTCGACATCGCGAACGAGAACCAGCGCGACCCCTGCGTCGTGATCCTCGCCGATCGCGACAAGGTCGAGATGGAGGACGAGGTGCGCGCCCGCGCCGGCGACGGTCGACGTACGCGCGTCATCTGCCGTTCCGGCAGCCCGTCGGACCTGAGCGACCTCGAGTTCGTGCGCCCCGAGGACGCGAAGTCGATCCTGATCCTGCTCGACGAGTCGTCGGGCGATCCGGGTGTCGTGAAGACCGTCCTCGCGCTGCTCGCCCTCGACCCCGAGCTCGCCCGTCTGCGCGTCACCGCGGAGTTCGAGAGCCAGGATTCGGCGGCGGCGATCGATCGCGCGACGAACGGGCGGATGGGCATCGTCGTCTCCAGCGACGTGATCGCGCGCGTCACGGCGCAGGTGTGCCGGCAGTCCGGTCTGAGCCTCGTCTTCCAGGAGCTGCTCGACTTCGACGGCGACGAGGTCTACTTCCAGGAGGAGCCGGGTCTCGTCGGCGCCGCGTTCGGCGACGCGCTGACGGTCTACGACCACTCGGCCGTCATCGGCGTGCGCGATGCCCGCGGCGTCGTCACCCTCAGCCCGCCGCTGGGCCGCGTGTTCGAGGCGGGCGATCAGGTCATCGCGATCTCGGCCGACGACGACACGATCCGCCTGTCCGGCGAGGTGACGCGCGGTGCGACCGGGCCGGCGGACGTGGAGCCGGCGATCGTGCCGGTGCGGGAGAGCACGCTGCTGATCGGCTGGAACGCGCTCGCGCCGACGATCCTCGGCGAGCTCGATCGCTACGTGTCACCCGGCTCGACGGTGCGGCTGCTCGTCGATCCCACGCAGCTCGAGGAGCCGATCGAGCTGCCGGACCTCGTCAACACCGCGACGGACGTGGTCGAGATGGACACGGTGGACGGCGCGCAGCTCGCCGCGCAGGTGCATCGCGATCGCTACGACCAGGTGATCATCCTCTGCTACCGCAGCGGCGATCCGGCGGCGGATGACGCCCGCGCTCTGCTGACGCTGCTGCAGGTGCGCCAGGCGACGCAGCAGGACGGACCGAACGCCAGCGTGCGGCTCGTCACCGAGCTCCTCGACGTCCGCGATGTCGATCTCGCCCGCGTTGCGAATCCCGACGACTTCGTGGTGAGCGAGCGGTTGACCAGCCTCATGCTCGCGCAGCTGTCCGAGAACAACGAGCTCCGCGGCGTGTTCGCCGACCTCTTCGATGCGGAGGGCGTGGAACTCGTCCTCGTGCCCGCCGAGCGCTATGGCCTGACCGGAGGCGAGACGTCCTTCGGCGACGCCGTCGTGGCGGCGCGCGATCGCGGCCACGTGGCTGTTGGCGTGCGCATCGTGTCGGCCGCCGTGGAGGGCGGGCTCGGCGGTGGCGGCGTGCTGGTCAACCCGCCGAAGGCGCGGTCGTTCGCCTTCGGTGACGGCGACCAGATTCTCGTCCTCGCCTGAGCGTTGCTGCGCTGGCGGGCGACCACGTGGTTCCCGTGATGGGCCGACAGGGAATCGAACCCTGACCGAGAGATTAAAAGTCTCCTG
>CAZPQP010000297.1:0-2058 GCA_964588635.1 uncultured Bifidobacterium sp. | reverse complement strand
GCGCGCAGCATCGAGACGATGCCGGCGACGTAGGGCTTCGGCCGCACGTCGCCGGAGGTGAGGCGCAGTGTGTAGTACCCGAGCACGACCTGGGCGAAGAGCGAGGCGCCCACGGCCTTCGTGTCGGTGCGCTTCGGCAGCTCGCCGGCCTTGACGGCGCGCGCGGCGACGTCGCAGAAGAGGCCGCGGATCGCGGCGAAGCGCTGCTTGACGACCTTGCCGACCTGCGGGTCGCGGGCCGCCTCGCCCCAGACGTCGAAGGCGATGCCGGCAGTCGGGCCCTTGGCGATCCGATCGACGAGCTCGACGACCTGCAGCAGCGCGTCGTGGAGGCTGGGGGCCGGGTCGGCCTGCAGAATCGTCCGCAGCGCGGCCTCGGTCTGGGCGAGGTTCTCCTCGGTGATGGCGTTGACGATGTCGGCCTTGCCGGGGAAGTACACGTAGATCGCGCCGGCGGAGACGCCGGCCTCCTCCTGCAGGTCCATCATCGACGCGGCGTGGAAGCCGCGCCGCGAGAAGCAGGCGCGGGCGGAGTCGAGGATGTGCTGGCGACGGGCGGCGTAGGTCTCTTCGCGAAGTCGGGGCATGTCAGAGAGTTTACCCGCAAAACGAACGTTTCAAAAGTATGCGGTACACATGCATTTCCGCCCGCCGAGTTGTCGGGGTGGACATCTCCCGCGCACTTTGTATATTGGATCCAATCTCCCGCAGGAGGGCTCCCCCATGGCCGCCATCGAGGCACCCGAATTCAATCTGCTCGACCACCAGCTCTTCGCCCAGCGCGAGCCGTGGGACATCTTCGAGTGGCTGCAGCGCGAGGCACCCGTCTACCGCCATCCCGATGAGAGCGACGGCTTCTGGTGCGTGACGAAGTACGACGACGTCCTCGACGTCCTCAAGCGCGCCAAGGTGTTCTCCTCGCAGGCCGGCGGCTCGGCGCGCATCGGCCACGTCGAGCCCGACGTGCTCGAGGCGCGCCGCAACTTCATGGAGACCGACGCGCCGCTGCACAACGAGTGGCGCAAGCCGTTCGCCCGGGACTTCACGCCCAAGTCGATCGCGCGCTACGAGGACCAGCTCCGCGTGATCGTCGACCAGGTGCTCGACGAGGCCTTCGAGAAGCAGGACATCTGCTTCGTCCACGACATCGCGGCGCTGATCCCGATCCGCGTGCTCGGCACCATCCTCGGGCTGCCGCCGGAGCAGTTCGACCGCTTCATCGAGCTCGGGGACCGCATGATCATCGACTCCGATCCGGAGATCGCGATCCACGTCGTGGGCTCGCCCGAGGCCGAGGCCTTCAAGTACCTGCCGTTCGGCAGCGAGGCCGCCGCCGAGCTGTGCGCGATGGGACGTCAGACGATCGACGCCCGTCGAGGCGACCCGAAGGATGACGTGCTCTCGATCCTCGCCAACATGGAGATCGGCGGCCACCTCCTCGGCGACCGCGACCTCGACAACAACTTCGCGCTCTTCGTCGTGGCCGGCAACGAGACCACGCGTCAGTCGATGGCGCTCGGCATGCTCGCGCTGCTCAACGACGATCGCGCCATGCACGCGTTCTCGCAGCCCGGTGCCGCGACCGACCAGGCCGTCGACGAGCTCGTGCGCATCGCCTCGCCGGTCTGGCACTTCCGCCGTACCGCCATCGAGGATACGGAGATCCGCGGCCAGGAGATCAAGGCCGGCGAGCGCGTGGTGATCTGGTTCGCCGCCGCCAACCGCGACGCCGAGGTCTTCGAGGATCCCCACGTGCTCGACTTCTCGCGCAAGAAGGACGAGCATCTCGCCTTCGGCCGCGGCGGCCCGCACTACTGCATCGGCACGCACCTCGCGCGCCTCGAGATCCGCGTGCTCTACGAGCAGCTCTTCCCGCGCCTCAAGTCGATCGAGCAGACGGGTCCGGAGCGCCGCCTCGTCTCGAACTTCACCAACGGCCTCAAGCACTTCCCGGTGCGCATCACCGCCAGGTAGGCGGGCTGCCGGGAAGGGGAGTGGCGAGACCCGGGCTCGAACCGGGGACACCGCGATTTTCAGTCGCGTGCTCTACCAACTGAG
>CAZPQP010000296.1:0-2071 GCA_964588635.1 uncultured Bifidobacterium sp. | reverse complement strand
TGCTGTTCCTCGACGAGCTGCCGGAGTTCCGCCGCGATGCGCTCGAGGCGCTGCGCGTGCCGATCGAGGACGGCATCGTGCGCATCTCCCGGGCCTCGGGCAGCGTGGTGCTGCCATCCCGCTTCTCGCTGATCGCCGCCATGAACCCCTGCCCCTGCGGCGGCGGTGGTCCCGACGGCTGCACGTGCTCACGCGAGCGCGTGATCGCCTATCAGCGCAAGGCCAGCGGCCCGCTGCTCGACCGCATCGACGTCGGGGTGCGGCTGGAGCGTCCGGCGCCAGAGGTGCTGCGCGTCGATCGGCCCGAGACAACGGTGGTCGTGCGCGAGCGCGTCCGCGCGGCACGTGAGCGCCAGCATGCCCGCGGGTCGGTGAACGGCCTGCTCCCCGTCGATCTCCTCGAGCACGTCGCGCCCCTGTCGGACGAATGCGCCCAGCTGGTCGACGAGGCAGTGCGGCGATTGTCGCTGTCACCACGCGGCATCCATCGGATCCAACGGGTGGCGCGCACGATCGCCGACCTCGCGGGCAGCGACGCGATCGCGCCCGCGCACGTGGCCGAGGCGATCGCGGTACGGCTGGGGGCGATCGCATGATCGCCCCGGCACTCGATGATCCTGAGTATCCGGCTCGCCTGCGCGACCTGGCCGACCCACCGCAGCGCCTGTTCGTACGCGAACCGGTGGATGCCGATCGGCTGCAGGCGCTGCTCGCACCTCCGCTCGTGGCTATCGTCGGTTCACGCAGCGCCAGTGCGGCGGGCATCGCCTTTGCCACGCGCCTGGCGGGCGAGCTGGCGGCGAGCGGCGTGGGGGTGGTGTCGGGTCTGGCACGCGGCATCGACGCCGGCGCGCATCAGGGGGCTCTCGACCGGGGCGGGCGCACGGTCGCGGTGCTCGGCTGCGGCGTCGATCGCGACTATCCTGCCGCGACGGTGCCGCTGGCCCGGCGCATCGCGGCGGACGGCGCGATCCTGTCGGAGTACCCGCCGAGCACGCCGCCGGCGCCGTTTCGCTTTCCCGAGCGCAATCGCATCGTGGCGGCGCTGGCCGACGCCACGATCGTGATCGAGGCGGCCGCCCGCAGCGGCGCGCTGATCACCGCCCGCCTGGCCCTCGATCTGGGGCGCGACGTGCTGGCCGTGCCGGGGGCGCCGTGGCAGAGCGGGGCGGAGGGCACCAATCTGCTGCTCAAGGACGGCGCGCTGCCCCTCACTGGCGCAGCCGATGCGCTCGTGGCGCTGGGGCTCGATCCGGGCGCTGCGCGCGACGACGATCCCGCGGTCGACGGCTCGGCGCGCCGGGTACTGGCCGCCCTGCGTCGCGAACCGGCCTCCGCCGACGTGCTGGCTGCGCGTTGCGGACTCACATCGTCTGCTGCCGCGGCGCTGATTGCCGAGCTCGAGCTGAAGGGCCTGCTGGTGCGGGAACTCGACGGCCGGCTCGTCCCGACCGCGTGAACATGCGAAGAAGCGGACAGCCGGTCGCCCGCAGGCGACTAGCATTGGCATAGCAATCGCTTTCAACCCACTAGGAGGACACATGGCCTTCGAGCTTCCCGCTCTCGCCTATCCGTTCGACGCGCTCGAGCCCCACATCGACGCGACCACGATGGAGATCCATCACGACCGCCATCACCAGGCCTACGTCGACAACGCCAACGCGGCGCTGGCCGGCACGGAGTGGGAGAACACGCCGGTCGAGGAGCTGCTGACGCAGCTGGACAAGCTGCCCGCCGACAAGCAGGGCCCGGTCCGCAACAACGCCGGTGGCCATGCCAACCACACCCTGTTCTGGGAGATCCTCGGCAACAACGGCAGCCAGCCCTCGGGCGACCTCGCCGCCGCGATCGACGCCGAGTGCGGTGGCCTCGACGCCCTCAAGGCCGCGATGACCGACGCCGGCATCAAGCGCTTCGGCTCGGGCTGGAGCTGGCTCGTCGTCAACAACGGCAAGCTCGAGGTCATGTCGACGCCGAACCAGGACTCGCCGATCTCCGAGGGCAAGACGCCGATCCTCGGCATCGACGTCTGGGAGCACGCGTACTACCTCAAGTACCAGAACAAGCGCCC
>CAZPQP010000295.1:0-2085 GCA_964588635.1 uncultured Bifidobacterium sp. | reverse complement strand
GCGCCAGTGGACGGGCTACTGCGACATGACCCCGGACTACAGCCCGATCATGGGCAAGACCGAGGTCGAGAACTTCCTGATCGACGCCGGTTGGGGCACCTGGGGCTTCAAGGCCTCCGCGGTGTGCGGCGAGACGATGGCGGAGCTGATCGCCACGAATCGCACCCCCGACCTGATCGAGCCCTTCCGCCTCTCCCGCTTCGCCGAGGAGATGCTGGTGCCCGAGAAGGCCGCTGCCTCCGTCTCCCACTAGAGACCGCAGCACCACCTGAGTTCTTCCCTGAGGGGCGGCTTCGGCCGCCCCTCAGTCGTTCGTTGGTTAACAGAGGGGTCTGGCCCCTCTGTTAACCAACGAACACGAACTGCAGACCGCCGGGCTCCCACGTGGTTAACAGAGGGGCCAGACCCCTCTGTTAACCACCTACGCCACGGATGCGATCAGCACGAGCAGCGTGCCGAGGATGCTCCACAGCGGCACGGTGCCGCGCTCCGCGCGCCAGGCGCCGATGATCGCCACGACAAGCGCGGTGAACACCATCACGTCAACGCGCACATCGAGCTCGAGCTCCACGATCACGAGCGCGAGGATCACCACGAAGCCGAGCAGCTCGTGGCGCGTCGTGCGGTGCGCACCACGGGCATTGAGGATCACCAGCAGCGACAGCAGCGCGAACGCGTACGCGCCCATGTGCCAGTCCACGGCCGCGGAGGCGAGCACGTAGCCGACGGGGAGCGCGAGGATCAGCGCGGGCAGCAGACGCCGCGCACGCCCCTCCAGCGCCACCGACGGATGCTCGGGGCTCGGCCAGACGCGGTCGAGGAGAAGGAGGTAGAGCCCGCCGCCGATCAGCGAGGCGATCAGCAGCTCGACGGCCGAGCGCAGCCCGTCGGACGCGCCAGAGCCGATCAGGAGCCCCACGATGGGCACGAGCGCGATGGTGGCCATGGAACGATCGACCTTGCGCGCGAAGGCGAAGAACCCGCCCACGAGCAGCAGCAGGAGCACCAGCACGACCTCGTGGTTCTGGATGAGGGCGCCGATCGCGGCGGCGAGGCCGATCAGCACCGCGATGCCGATCACCTGGGAGCGCCGTGCGATGCCGTAGCCCGGTGGCCCCATCAGCAGGATCAGGAGCGCGCTGGCGGCCGCGATCGCGCCCAGGGGGTGCGCGCCGGCCGAGGTGCCCGCCGCGAACGGCGCGCCCACGACGACGCCGAACCGCAGCGCCAGCTGCCACCGCGCCGGGAAGTGCGCGCGCAGGGCCGCGAGGGCCGACCGGGTCTCCACCGCCTCCATCGCCGACAGCATACGAGACCGGGTACCATTGCCGACATGGCAACGCCCGGCCGACCCGTCGCCGCCGTCGAGCGCGCGCTCCTCGTCTTGGAGATCCTCGCCGATGCGCCGGAGCCCCTGGGCGTCAACGACATCGCGCGTCGCCTCGAGGTCTCCCCCTCCTCCGCCTCGCGCCTGCTCGGCACGCTCGCCGGCCACGGCCTCGTGGAGAAGGTCGAGGCCACCGGCCGCTACCGCCTCGGCGTGCGCCTGCTGCAGCTCGGTACGCACGTCCTGCAGCGCCTCGACGTCCGCACCGTGGCCCGCCCCATCCTCGACCAGGTCGAGGCGGCCACGGGCGAGACGGCGACGCTTTCGCTGCCGGCGGCCGGCGAGGGCGTCACCGTCGATCACGTCCCCAGCCGCCGCAGCGTGCGCTCGGCGGCCCTCGTGGGACGCCCCAGCATCGCCCACGCCACCGCCGTCGGCAAGGTCGTCCTCGCCTTCGGCCGCGGCAGCGAGACCGAGCTGCCGACTGAGCTGACGGCCTTCACCCCCCGCACGATCACCGACCCGGCGGTGCTGGCCACCGCCGTCGCCGAGGTGCGCGAGCGCGGCTGGGGCGAGGCCGACGAGGAGCGCGAGGAGGACCTCGCCGCCATCGCCGTCCCGGTCTTCGACCACACGGGCGGCCTCGTCGCCATCCTCGGCGTCCAGGGCCCGAGCGACCGCTTCGACGCCGCAGCGCGCGCCGCGGCCCTCCCCGCGCTGCTCGACGCAGCACGTGCGCTCGGTCGACTGCTCGGTGG
>CAZPQP010000294.1:0-2089 GCA_964588635.1 uncultured Bifidobacterium sp. | reverse complement strand
CTGCGCGCCCAGGGCGCCGACTACGAGCGCATCGCCGCCGAGGGCGGCGGCATCAAGGCGAGCGTGAAGCTGACGCGCGAAGCCTCCGACGAGGCGCTCCTCGCCGCCGCCACCAAGCGCCTGGCGCGGATGCGCGCCCTCGGCACGACGACGGCCGAGGTGAAGTCGGGCTACGGCCTGACCGCCCACGACGAGGCGCGCATGCTCGCCACCGCCAAGGCGGCGGGCGAGGCAGCCGACGTGCGGGTGACGACGACCTGCCTCGCGCTCCACTCCACCCCGCCCGAGGCGGCCTCGCCCGACGCCTACGTCGACTACGCGATCGAGGAGATCCTGCCCGCCTGCGCACCGCTCGCCGACGCCGCCGACGTGTTCCTCGAGCGCGGCGTCTTCGACGTCGAGCAGTCGCGGCGCTTCCTCGAGGCCGCGCGCGACCACGGGCTGCGCCTGCGCCTGCACGCCGACCAGTTCTCCGAGATGGGCGCGATCCCGCTCGCGATCGAGCTCGCCGCCGCCAGCGTCGACCATCTCGAGGCGACCACCGACGACGGCGTCAAGGCGCTTGCCGCGTCGAATGTGATCGGCGTCGGCCTGCCCGTGGCGGCGCTCACGCTGAAGCGCCCGATGCCGCCGCTGCGCCAGCTGATCGATGCCGGCGGTCGCGTGGCGCTCGCCACGGACGCCAACCCGGGCTCCGCCCCGTGCCTCTCGCTCCCGACCACGATGCACTTGGCGTGCACCCAAATGGGCCTCTCGTGCGCCGAGGCGCTGACCGCCGCCACCGCCGGCGGCGCCGCCGTGCTCGGACTCGACGACACCGTGGGCCGCCTCGCCGTCGGCTACAAGGCCGATGTCGTGCTGGTCGACGATCCGGACTGGCGGCAGCTGATCGCGCAGCTCGGCGCCGAACCCGCGCGCGTCATCTAGTTAACAGAGGGGTCAGACCCCTCTGTTAACCAGGGCCAGCGCGCGTCGCCGTCGAGTTAACAGAGGGGTCTGACCCCTCTGTTAACTAGACGATGGCGCCGAGCGAGTCGCGCGCCACCAGGTCGGCGTAGCGACCGCCCTGGGCGACGAGCTCGGCGTGGGTGCCGCGCTCGACGATCGCGCCCGCGTCCATCACGAGGATCTGGTCGGCGTCGCGCACGGTCGAGAGGCGATGGGCGATCGTGATCGTGGTGCGCCCCTCGGCGAGGGCGTCGAGCGCCTCCTGCACCTGGCGCTCCGTGTCGACGTCGAGCGCGCTGGTCGCCTCGTCGAGCACGAGGATCGGCGGATTGCGCAGCACCGTGCGGGCGATCGCGATGCGCTGCTTCTCGCCGCCGGAGAAGCGGTAGCCGCGCTCGCCCACGACGGTGTCGTAGCCGTCCTCGAGCCCCTCGATGTGATCGTGGATGCGGGCGGCGCGGCACGCCTCCTCGATCTCGGCGTCCGTCGCGTCGGGCTGGGCGAAGCGCAGGTTCTCGCGCACCGACGCGTGGAACAGGTACGTCTCCTGACTGACGACGCCGACGAGGTCGGCCAGCGAGGCGAACGAGAGATCCTTGACGTCGACGCCGTCGATGCGCACGGCGCCCCGCTCCGCGTCGTAGAGACGCGCGACGAGGTAGCCGAGCGTCGTCTTGCCCGAGCCGGTCTCCCCCACCACCGCCGTGCTCGTGCCCGGCACGGCGAGGAAGGTCGCACCCGCGATGGTCCACGGCCCCGCCTGCTCGTAGCGGAACCAGACGTCGTCGAAGGCGACCTCGCCCCGCACGTCGGCGCGGTCGAGCGAGCGCGTGCCCTCGTGCTCGTCGATGTCGACCTCGAGGTCGAGGTACTCGAAGATGCGGTCGAACAGGGCAAGCGACGCCTGCACGTCGATGCCGACGCTGAGCAGCGCGCCGACGGGGAAGAAGATCCGCGTCTGGATGGTCGCGAAGGCGACCAATGTGCCGATCGAGACCGCGCCCCAGCCGTTGGCGATCGACCAGCCGCCGGCCCAGTAGACGAGCGCCGGCAGGATCGCGAAGGAGGCGCTGATGGAGGCCATCACCCAGCGACCCGCCATCCGCTGGCGCACCTCGAGCTCGGCGAGCTCGCGCGACTC
>CAZPQP010000293.1:0-2094 GCA_964588635.1 uncultured Bifidobacterium sp. | reverse complement strand
CGATCGCGATCAGGATGCCCTGGCGATCGACGAGGCGCACGGCGTCCTCGAGCGACCTCTGGGCGGCGACGAAGTCGAGCACCGCGGTGTACGGGCCGACGAGGTCGGCAGGCGCCGCGGCCTCGGTGGCGCCGATCTCCTTGGCCGTCGCGCACTTGGCGGGATCGGGATCGCCGACGTGCACCTCGGCGTCGGTCATGGCGGCGAGGTACTGCACGGCGTACTGGCCGAGGCCGCCGGCACCGAGCACCAGCACGCGCTTGCCCTTGCCGAGGTACGGCAGCGCCTGCTTGACGGCGCGGTAGGCCGTCAGGCCGCCGCAGCCGAGCGGGGCGGAGTCGATCGGATCGAGGTCGCCGAGCGGGAAGATGTAGCGCCGGTGGGGGACCAGCATGTAGTCGGCGTAGCCGCCCTGATCGAACATGCCGGCCTCGTGGCTGTCCGGGCAGATCATCTCGC
Source organism: uncultured Bifidobacterium sp. (assembly GCA_964588635.1). Lineage (GTDB taxonomy): Bacteria > Actinomycetota > Thermoleophilia > Gaiellales > F1-60-MAGs149 > F1-60-MAGs149. The sequence goes on along the minus strand of CAZPQP010000293.1, from coordinate 1,635 downwards.
AGCCCGCGGCGCAGAATCGGCAGTCGCCGCAGCCCCACGGCGTGTAGACGAAGACGTTGCCGTGCTCCTCCGTCCAGCCCGTCACCTCGTGCCCGAGCGTCAGCGGGCGCGGCTTGTCGCCGAAGTCGCCGTCGACGACGTGGATGTCGGAGAAGCAGACGCCGCAGGCGTTCACCTTCACCACGACCTGATCGTCGTTGGCCGCCACCGGCATCTCGATCTCGTCGAGATGCAGCGTCGTGTCACCGCTGTGCAGACGGACTGCGCGCATTCCCTGTCCTCCCCTGGACGTCTGGCGGAAGCCTACCGCGTAGGCGGGCCGATCAGGATCCGATCGGGGTCGGACCCCAATCGGAACGCGACCGTCAGACGCGGCTGCCGTCGTAGCGGACGGGGATGCGCTTGATGCCGTTGAAGAAGTTCGAGCGCATCCGGGCGACCTCGCCGTCGAGGTGCAGATCGGGCAGGTAGGGCAGCAGCTCCTCGAGCCAGACCTTGATCTCGAGGCGCGCCAGGTGCGAGCCGAGGCAGTAGTGCGGACCGCCGAGGCCGAAGGCCATGTGCTTGTTGGGGGTGCGGCCGACGTCGAACTGCATCGGGTTGTCGAAGAAGCGCTCGTCGCGATTGGCGGACGTGAACCAGAGGACGACCTTGTCGCCCTCCTTGATCTGCTGGTCGTGGAGCACGACGTCCTGCGTGGCCGTGCGGCGGAAGTGGTGCACGGCCGTGGCCCAGCGGATGATCTCCTCGGCCGCCGTGCCGCACAGCTCGGGGTTCGCGACCAGCCGGTCGATCTGGTCGCGATTCGACAGCAGCGCGTTGATGCCGTGCGACATCGTGTGGCGCGTCGTCTCGTTGCCGGCGGTGATCAGGAGCAGGAAGAACAGCTTGAACTCGTGCTCCGACAGCGTGTCGCCGTCGAGCTCGGAGTTGATCAGGATCGTCACGACGTCCTCGCCCGGCTGCGCGCGCTTGAGCTCGGCGAGGCCGAGGGCGTAGTCGAACATCTCCAGCGCCGCCGGGCTCGAGAACGGCAGGTGCGCGTACTGCGAGAGGTCGGACTGGTCCTTGACGAGGTCGCCGACGAACTCGGGCTCCGTGTTGCCGAGCAGGCGGTCGCCGAGGTTGACGAGCGTGTGGCGATCCTCGAGCGGCGTGCCCATGATGTCGGACAGGATCTGCATCGGCAGCTCGATCGAGACGCGCTCGGTGAAGTCGAACTCGCGCTCGGGCATCGTCTCGACGAGGATCGAGCGGATCAGCGCGCGGATGCGATCCTCGTAGACCTTGACGGCCTTCGGCGTGAAGCCGCGATTGACGAGCGCGCGCAGGCGCGTGTGGCGTGGCGGGTCCATGTCGAGCAGCGACATGCGCGCCTCGACCTGCTCCGGTGTGAGGTCGTCGAGGCTGGTGCCGCCCACGCCGGCCGAGAACACGAGCGGCTGCTTCTGCAGCGCGAGGATGTCCTCGTAACGGGTGACGGACCAGAAGCCACGGCCGCCGGCCTCGTCGTTCCAGAAGCACGGCGCGTCGTCGCGCAGCCGCTTGAACCAGTCGTGCGGGGTGCGGTCGACGAACGTCTCGAGGTCGGTGAGGTCGATGTCGCTGAGATCGGGGGAGGTCGCAATCGCCATG
>CAZPQP010000292.1:0-2107 GCA_964588635.1 uncultured Bifidobacterium sp. | reverse complement strand
CAAGACCGGCCTCCTCGCCCGCCTCACCCGCGCCATCGCCGCGCACCCGTGGCGCGCGATCGGCATCTGGGTGCTGATCATCATCGGCATCTTCGCCGCCGCCGGCACGATCGGCGGCGAGCTGCAGAACAAGTTCACGATTCCGAACTCGGACGCGCAGAAGGCCACGGATCTCCTGCAGAAGCGCTTCCCCGCGCGCGCGGGCGACTCGGCGACGATCGTCCTCCACACGGACGGCAAGCTGACCGACGCGCAGAACAAGGCCACGGTCGAGAAGGTGATCGCGGCGGCCAAGGGCGTGGAGCACGTCACCGGCGCCGGCGACCCGTACACGCAGCAGGGCGGGGCGATCTCGCCGCAGGGCAACGTCGGCTTTCTCGACGTGCAGTTCGACGATCAGGGCTGGAATCTGCCGGCGAACGTGATCCCCGACTTCAAGAGCGCCGTGGATGCGGCTGCCGCGGGCAGCACCGTCCAGGTCGCCTACACCGGTCAGGCGGTGCAGGAGCAGCCGCAGCAGGGCGCCTCGGAGCTGATCGGCATCGGCGTCGCGATCATCATCCTGCTGATCGTGTTCGGCACGGTGATCCCCGCGCTGATCCCGATCGTGCTCGCCATCCTCGCCGTGGCGCTCGGCATCTCGATCCTGACGATCGCCGCGGGCTTCACCGACTTCAACACCATCACGCCGATCCTGGCCTCGATGATCGGCCTCGGCGTCGGCATCGACTACTCGCTGTTCATCGTCACGCGCTTCCGGCAGGCGCTGCACGACGGCGCGACGCCGAAGGAGGCGGCCGCCACGGCGGCCTCGACGGCCGGTCGTGCCGTCATCTTCGCCGGTGCGACCGTCGCGATCTCCGTCGTCGGCCTCGCCACGATCGGGCTCGACTTCATCACCAAGATGGGCATCGGCGCGTCGCTGTCGGTGCTCACCAGCGTCGCCGTCGCCGTCACGCTGCTGCCGGCCGTCCTCGCGCTGCTCGGCCACAAGGTCGACCGCCTCAAGATCCCGTTCATCAAGACGCCCGACGACTCGCTCGCCGCGGCGAAGCAGACCGCCGTCGCCCGCTGGGGCCGCTTCGTCACGCGGCGCGCCTGGGTGTTCCTGATCGTGCCGCTGATCCTGATGATCGCGTTCGCGCTGCCCGTGCTCGGCATCAACCTCGGCGCCGCCGACGCCGGCACGGCGCCGAAGACCACGACCCAGCGCGTGGCGTACGACTGGCTCGCCGAGGGCTTCGGCCCGGGCTTCAACGGCCCGCTGCTGGTCGCCGTCGACACGAAGGGCGACATGGCGCTCGCCGACAAGCTGCAGAAGGCCATCGCCGAGACGCCGAACGTCGCGGCCGTCACGCCGCCGATCCCGAATCCCGACAAGGACACGGCGATCATCACGGTCTACGCGAAGAGCTCGCCGCAGGACGTGGCGACCGCCGACCTCGTGGAGACACTGCGCGGCACGACGATTCCCGACGTGCTCGCGGGTACGGATGCCGTCGCGCACGTGGGCGGCTCCACGGCCGCGTTCGAGGACATCTCCGCGCAGATCTTCTCGAACATCCCGTGGTTCCTCCTGTTCGTCGTCGGCATCACCGTGCTGATCCTGACCATGGCGTTCCGGAGCCTGGTGGTGTCGATCAAGGCGGCGCTCACGACGATCCTGTCGTGCGCCGCGGCGTTCGGCATTCTCACGCTCGTCTTCCAGGAGGGCTACGGCGCCAGCCTGATCGGCCTCGACAAGACCGGTCCGATCGAGTCGTTCCTGCCCGTGATCGTGTTCGCCCTGATCTTCGGCCTCTCGATGGACTACGAGGTCTTCCTCGTCAGCCGCATCCGCGAGGCGTTCGTCGGCGGCGATACGCCGCGTGTCGCGATCACCAACGGCGTCGCCACGATCGGCCGCGTCATCATCGCGGCCGCGCTGATCATGGCCTCGGTGTTCTTCGCCTTCATGACGGGCGTGGATCGTACGATCAAGGAGTTCGGCCTGGCGCTCGGCCTGGCGATCGTGCTCGACGCCTTCGTGATCCGGCTGACGCTGGTGCCGGCGCTGATGCACCTGCTCAACCAGCACGCCTGGTGGATCCCGCGCTGGCTGGATCGC
>CAZPQP010000291.1:0-2140 GCA_964588635.1 uncultured Bifidobacterium sp. | reverse complement strand
TCAGGCTGACGATCGTGTCGTGGAAGACGGCGTGCGGGAAGAACGACTTGCCGTGCTTCTTCTGGAACGCGTACTCGCGCTGGTAGGCCTCGCGGCGCTCGCGTGCGGTGAGACGGGGCATCAGGCGTCACCCTCCGTGACCTGCATGCGGGACCAGGGCGGCGAGGTGACGCCGAGCCGGACCACAAGCAGCATGTGCAGAGCAATCAGACCGCCGAGGATGCTCGGGATCACCAGCATGTGCAGCGCGTAGAAGCGCGACAGCGTGTGCGTGGAGATCTCCGGGCCGACCATCAGGATCCAGGACAGCGCCGGACCGGCGATCGGGGCGGTGCCGTTGATGTTCACACCGACGATCGTGGCCCAGTAGGCGCGCTCGTCGAAGACCAGCAGGTAGCCGGTGAACGACATGCCCATCACGAGGATGAAGATGATCGCGCCGGTGATCCACGTCATCTCGCGCGGGTACTTGTACGCGCCGAAGAGGAACGTGCGTCCCATGTGCAGGAACAGGAGCACGACCATGACCGACGAGCCCCACTTGTGCATGCCGCGGACGAGCCAGCCGAGCGTCGCATCGTCGGTGATGAACTTGATCGTGGCCCAGGCGGTGTCGGGATCGGGCTGGTAGTACATCGCGAGCAGGATGCCGGTGGTCACCTGCAGGATGAAGACGGTGATCAGCGCGGAGCCGAGGGTCTGCAGCCAGGAGATGTCCTTCGGCACGTTGCGGAAGAGCATGAACTTGCCGAAGGTGACGAGGCCGGAGCGCTCCTCGACCCAATCGACCGGCATCTTGGCGATCTCGCCGGGAGGTGGCAGTAGCGTGGACATGGGTTCTCCTGCCTCAGACCGGCGGAACGGGATAGAGCCAGCCGAGGAGCCCGCCGACGGGCTCACCGGGCAGCTTGAACTGATCGGTCATGACGACCTTGCCGTCGACGTTCTCGGTGGCGAACGGACGGCCGACGAGGAGCTGGCCGTTCTCGACCTTGTACTCGAAGCGGTTGAGCGGGCGGATCGGCGGGCCGGCCGTGACGAGGCCCTCCGTGTCGTACTGGCCGCCGTGGCACGGGCAGGCGAAGTTCGTCGTCTTGAACTGCACGGGGCAGCCGAGGTGCATGCACACGTTCGAGATGATCGTGAACTCCTCGGCGCCGTCACGGCGGACGAAGGCGACGCGGCGGTCGAGCTCGCCGTTCTTGCCGCGCTCGAAGATGACGGACTCGTACGAGCCCTCCTTGAAGGCGGGGTTGTCGACCGGGCCGAAGCTCGTCCAGTACCAGTCCTCGCCGGCGAACGACGGTCCGAGCACGAAGCCCAGCACCGGCACGGCGACGGCGATGCCGATCAGGCCGCCGAGACCGACGGTCGCGCCCGTCAGGAACTTGCTGCGGCTGACCACCGCTCGCGGGTCGTTGAAGTCGCTGAACGACGAGACGCCAGCGCGATCAGATCCGTTCTCAGCCACGGGCATTGCCTCCAGTCACGCACGTATCTTGGAGGTGCTCCCCCCGGGATGTCAAAGTCGCCACGATCCGCACAAGCCCCCCATTCGCGTTCACGTTCCGGCCTCCTCGCGCGTGAGCGAGCAGGAATTGATGCAGTAGCGCATGCCCGTCGGGCCGGGCCCATCGGGGAAGACGTGCCCGAGGTGCCCGCCGCAGGCCTTGCAGACGACCTCGATGCGGCGCATGCCGTGCGAGGAATCCTCGCGCGCGCCGATGTTGTCGTCCTCGACCGGGCGGGTGAAGCTGGGCCAGCCGGTGCCGCTGTCGAACTTGTCGTCCGACGAGAACAGGGGCGTGCCGCAGCCGGCGCAGTGGTACATGCCCGGCGCGTGATCATCCCAGTAGGCGCCGGTGAACGGCGCCTCGGTGCCCTGCTGGCGGAGCACGGTGTACTGCTCCGGCGTCAGGATCGCGCGCCACTCGTCGTCGGTTCGCTCCACGGTCAGTCTCCTGCGGCAGCCGTCAGCGGCCGGCACGCGCAGCGAGCATAGTCGCCGGGCTCTCCGGACCGTCGGATCACCGGACGTGCCCCGGCATGTCGATGCCGAACGAGGCCCAGCGCTCGTCGACGCGCGCCTTGACGTCGTCGGGGATGCGGTTGACCTCGGGCCAGCCGCGGGTGTAGCCCT
>CAZPQP010000290.1:0-2148 GCA_964588635.1 uncultured Bifidobacterium sp. | reverse complement strand
CGAGCGACGAGCAGGAGATGCGCTGGTTCGCCGGCGAAGGCTACGCCGGCATCCGCATCGACATCCGCGGCACGGGCGAGTCCACCGGGCTCTGCCCCGACGAGTACACCGAGCAGGAGACGCAGGACGGCGTCGACGCGATCACGTGGATCGCCGCACAGCCGTGGTGCACCGGCGCCGTCGGCATGACCGGCTACTCGTGGACGGGCTTCAACGGCCTGCAGATCGCGGCGCGGCGCCCGCCGGCCCTGAAGGCCGTCGCAACGGGCTACTCGACCGACGATCGCTACACCGACGACGTCCACTACCGCGGCGGCCTGATCGACGCGATGGACATGCTGCACTGGAGCGTCTGCATGCACGGCTGGCAGGCACGTCCGCCGGTGCCGGCGATCTACGGCGAGGGCTGGCGCGAGGCCTGGCTCGAGCGCATGGACCTCGAGCCGTGGATCGCGCACTGGATGGCGCACCAGCACCGCGACGACTACTGGCGTCATGGGTCGGCCTGCGAGGACTTCGACTGGATCGACACGCCGATCCTCTGCATCGCCGGCTGGACCGACGGCTACACCGACTCGGCCTTCCGCGTGCTCGCCGGCGTGCGGGGACCGCGCAAGGCGATCATCGGCCCGTGGGGGCACAACGATCCGATCCACGGACCGCCGTCGCCGCGCATCGGCATCCTCGCCGAGCAGACGCGCTGGTTCGACCGCTGGCTCAAGGGGATCGATAGCGGCATCGACGGCGACCCGATGCTGATCGCCTACGAGCAGGACCCGGTCGTGCCCGCCCCGCGCCTGGCCGACCGGCCGGGGCGTTGGATCGGCGAGGAGACGTGGCCGTCGCCGCGCCTCGAGACGCGCGAGCTCGTGCTCGGCCATGGCACGCTCGGCGGCGACCCCGGCGAGAGCCGGGTCTTCCCGATCGAGAGCGTGCAGACCGTCGGCCTCGATGGCGGCTCCTGGTGCGCTGACGGCAAGTCCGACGACCTCCCGCTCGACCAGCGCGGCGAGGAGGCGCTCAGCCTCTGCTTCACCTCCGACCCCCTCGACGAATCGTTCGCCATCCTCGGCCACGCCACCGCGCGGCTGGCGATCACCGCCGACCAGCCGACCGCGATGGTCTCGGTGCGCCTCAGCGAGGTCTCGCCCGACGGCTCGTCAATGCTCGTCACGCGTGGTCAGCTCAATCTCTGCCATCGCCACGGCAACGACCGCCCCGAGGCCGTCGTGCCGGGTGAGGAGCTGATGGTCGACGTGCCGCTCGACGCGATCGCGCACCGCTTCCAGCCGGGTAGCCGCCTCCGCCTCGCCATCTCCCCGTGCTACTGGCCGTGGGCCTGGCCGTCGCCCGTGCCTGTGGTCCTCGGCATCCGCACCGGTACCTCGTCACTGCTTCTGCCCGAGCGCCCCGCCAGCCCGGCCGACGCGATCATGCGCCCGCTTGACCCGCCGTTCGAGCCGCCGATCCCCGACATCGAGATGCTGCGCCCCGGCTCGGGCGGCAGCCGCACCCGCACCTACGACCCGGCCACGGGCATCACCGAATCGGTCTTCGACTGGGATATCGGCGGCGCGTGGAAGTACGAGAACGGGATCGTGTGGGAGGACTCGTCGGTCACGACGATGCGTATCAAGGACGACGACCCGTTGTCGGCCGAGGTGATCGTCGAGAACACGTGCCTTTACGAGGACGGCGAGCTGACCGTCGCCATCGTCGCCCACAGCGAGATGCGCTGCACGGCGACGGACTACCTCGTCGCGTGCACGCTGACGGTGCAGGAGAACGGCACCCCGCTGCTCGACCGCACATGGGATTACGTGTTCCCGCGCGACCACAACTAGTGCATCTGGTTAACAGAGGGGTCAGGCCCCTCCGTTAACTCGATCGCCAGAAGCAGCGAATGCGGGGCTGCCGCTGCTGGTTAACAGAGGGGTCTGACCCCTCTGTTAACCAGCGGGCTTGGCGGGGCCATTGCGTGACACCCGACCGCTCCGTAGGCTCTCGTGCGTAGACCCAGGAGGCACCATGAGCGAGCAGGAATTCCCCGCGTACATCGGTATCACTGATGTCACCACGCAGTCGCACGATCAGATGCTGGTCGAGGCCTTCATGGAGGGCCAGCACTCGATCATGGCCGACGAGCCG
>CAZPQP010000289.1:0-2159 GCA_964588635.1 uncultured Bifidobacterium sp. | reverse complement strand
GTGTCGCCGTCCTCCACGGGGGGATCCCAGTTCGCGATCGGCAGCACCGGGCAGCCGAGCAGGCGCCCGAGCTCGGCGGCCTTGCCGGCGTTCCCCGTGGCGAGGAGGATCCGCTCGATCACGCGGCGTCGATGGCGGCCTGCTGCGCGGCGCGCAGGGCGGTCATGCCGATGCCGGCGAGGTCGAGCAGGCTGTTCAGGTCGGCGCGCGGGAACGGCGTGCCCTCCGCCGTGCCCTGCACCTCGACGAGGCCGTCGGACCCGGTCATCACCACGTTCATGTCCACGTCGGCGCGGGAGTCCTCGACGTACGGCAGGTCGAGCACGGCGTTCCCGTCGACGATCCCCACGCTGATCGCGGCGATCGAGTCGCGCAGCGCGGCGGTGCGGCCGATCTTCGCGAGCGCGAGGTGCGCGGCCACGTAGGCGCCCGTGATCGAGGCGCAGCGGGTGCCGCCGTCGGCCTCCAGCACATCGCAGTCGACCCACAGGGTGTTCTCGCCGAGCTGCTGCAGATCGACGACGGCGCGCAGCGAGCGGCCGATCAGGCGCTGGATCTCCACGGTGCGCCCGTCGAGCTTGCCCTTCGTGGCATCACGCTGCTTGCGCTGCCCCGTGGAGGCCGGCAGCATGCCGTACTCGGCAGTCAGCCAGCCGCGCCCCTGGCCGCGCATCCACGGCGGCACGCTCTCCTCGATGATCGCGGTGCAGAGCACGCGCGTCTGCCCCACCTCGATCAGCGCCGACGGCGCGGACTGCAGGAAGCCCGGGGTGATCGCGATCGGGCGTGGCTCGTCGAAGCCGCGGCCGTCGGGGCGGCTCACGCCTGCTCCTCCGCGTCCTTCGGCTTGGGCTTCGGCGGGATCGGCAGGCCGAGGTCCCGCCACTGCTCGTCCGTGGCCGGCGACGGCGCGTCCGTCAGCGGATCGAAGCCGCCCGCGATCTTCGGGAACGCGATCACGTCGCGGATCGAATCGGTGCCGGTCAGCAGCATCACCGTGCGGTCGATGCCGGGGGCGATGCCGCCGTGCGGCGGGGCGCCGAAGTGCAGCGCGCGCAGCAGGAAGCCGAAGCGCTCCTCGGCCTCCTCGTCGGAGAAGCCCACGGTGCGGAAGATGCGCTCCTGCAGGTCGGGGCGGTTGATGCGGATGGAGCCCGAGGCGATCTCGCTGCCGTTGATGACCATGTCGTAGGCCTCCGACAGCACGGAGCCGGGATCCGACTCGATGCGGTCCTCGTCCTCGGCGCGCGGCGCCGTGAACATGTGGTGCTCGGCGACCCAGCGCTGCTCGTCCTCGTTCCAGCCGAACAGCGGGAAGTCGACGACGAAGAGCATCGACCACGCGTTCGGATCGGCCAAGGCGAAGCGCTCGGCGAGGTGCGGGCGGAGCGCGCCGAGCACGCGCACGACGACGGCCTCGGTGTCGGCGGCCAGGAAGATCGCGTCGCCGGGGTTGGCGCCCGTCGCGGTCCGGATGCCGTTGATCTCGTCCTCGGAGAGGAACTTGGCGATCGGCGAGCGCACCTCGCCCGACTCGTCGAGCAGCAGGTAGGCGAGGCCCTTGCCGCCCCACTCCTTGGCGAACTCGGCGAGCTCGTCGAGGTCCTTGCGGCTGAGACCGGCGCCGCCGGGGCAGGCGAGGGCGCGGACGCAGCCGCCGCTCTCGATCGCGCCCGTGAAGACGCTGAACCCGGACGCGCGGACGAGGTCGGAGACGTCGCTGATCTCGAGCCCGTAGCGGAGGTCGGGCTTGTCGCTGCCGAAGCGCAGGATCGCCTCGCTGTGGGGCATCTTCGGGAAGGGCCGCGGCAGGTCGATGTCGAGGACCTCCTTCCAGATGCGGCAGTACAGATCCTCGGCGAGGTCGAGGATCTCGTCGCGCTCCACGAACGACATCTCGAGGTCGAGCTGCGTGAACTCGAGCTGGCGGTCCGCGCGCTGGGCCTCATCGCGGAAGCAGCGGGCGATCTGGTAGTAGCGCTCGAGCCCGGCCATCATGTACAGCTGCTTGAACAGCTGGGGCGACTGCGGCAGCGCGTACACGCTGCCGGGGTGCAGGCGGGCCGGCACGACGAAGTCGCGAGCGCCCTCCGGCGTCGACTTCGTCAGGATCGGCGTCTCGAGCTCGAGGAAGCCCCGTGCCTCGAGGTGGTCGCGGA
>CAZPQP010000288.1:0-2160 GCA_964588635.1 uncultured Bifidobacterium sp. | reverse complement strand
GCCTACACGCTCACCTTCACGCGCCCGGTCACCGGCCTCGCCGCGGACGACTTCACGGTCGGTGGGACGGCAACGGGCTTCTCCGTCCAGTCCGTGACCGGCTCGGGGGCGGGGCCGTACACGGTGACGCTCGGCGGCGGCGCCCTCGGGGACGGGACGATCGTCCTGTCGCTGAAGGCCAACGCGGTCACCGACTCCTACGGAGCGACCGGGCCGGCCGACGCGGCCTGGCCGATCAACACCGCCGCGACGATCACGTACGACGGAACCGCTCCGACGGTGACCAGCGCGACCGTGACGGCATTCACGCGGACCGCGGCCACGTACTCCGTGACGTTCTCCGAGCCGATGGCGGCACTGACCACCGCGATGCTGTCGAACGCCGGCACCAGCACGGGCTGGACGTTCTCGAGCATCACGGGCTCGGGCGCGGGGCCGTACACGATCACGCTGGCCAACCCCACGGCGCCCACCGGCACGCTGATCCCCACGTTCTCCGCGGCGGCCACCGACCTCGCCGGCAACCCGATCGCCCCGGGCGGTCGGGCACTGCCCACGCGGTCGATCGCCGTGCCGGCGAACACCGTCGTGCCTGCAGCGAGCGGCGTGCTCAAGCCCGGCGAGACGCTGACCGCCACGACCGGCACGTGGACGAGCGACCTCGCGATCTCCGGGTACACGTACCAGTGGCAGGTTTCCGCCGACGGTGCGACGGGCTGGGCGAACGCGACCGGTACCGGCGCCACCACGGCGTCGTACACGGTCGCCCCGGCCGACGTCTGGAAGTACCTGCGCGTCACCGTCGTCGCGGCGAACGCGTTCGGCTCCGGCACCGCCGCGCCCTCGTCGGCGACCGCGGTGATCCAGTCCGGCGAGATCCTGCTCTCCGGCAACTCCGGGAGCATCACGGCGCGCGGCATCCGCTCCGACGGCTCGCTCAGCGCCGTCCTCTCCACGACCACGGCAGGTTCGCCCAACCGCGTGGGGCATCTCGTCATCAGCCCCGACGGCCGCTTCGCCTACGGCGTCAACTACTTCGCCAACAACGTGTCGATGTACGCGCTCGACGCATCGGGCGCGGTGCTCACGTCGCTCGCCACGCCGACGGTCGCCACCGGCTCGGCGCCGTACTACATGGTGATCACGCCCGACCAGCGCTTCGCGTACGTCTCGAACCACGGCGGCGGGACGGTGAGCCAGTACGCGATCGGCACGAACGGCATGCTCACGCCACTGTCGCCCGCGACGATCACGGTCGGAACCAGTCCGTACGGCATGGTGCTCAACGCGGCGGGCACGCGCCTGTACGTCGTGAACCGCAGCTCCAACACCGTCAGCCAGCTGGCCGTCGACTCGACCACGGGCCAGCTGAGCGCACTGACCCCCGCCACCGTGGCGGTCGCCTCCGACCCCTGCTACATCGCGATCACACCGAACGGGCAGAACGTCTATGTGGCGTCGTACACGGGTGCTGCGGTCAACCAGTTCTCCGTCGGCGCCGGCGGCGTGCTGGCCCCGCTGACGCCGGCGACCCTGACCCTCACCGGCGCGCTTTTCCCCGTGGTCTCGCCCGACGGCACGCGCCTCTTCGTCGAGCGCTGGGCCGTCGCCCAGGCGCAGACCTACACGATCGGGGCCGGTGGTGCGCTCACCGCGGCGGGCACGCTCGCCGTCGGCGGCACCAGCAGCTACGTGCCCGCGATCCGCGCCAACGGCCAGAACATCTACTTCCCGCACGCCGAGGGGTTGATCACCCAGGCCGCGATCAGCGGCGGTGCGCTGACGGCCATGACGCCGGCGACGGTGTCGGAGAGCGGCGCGCCATGGTCGCTGGCGATCGTCGGCAACGCGTTCTCGCCGTCCTCGTTCGCGCCGAGCGCGACGGCCACCAACGCGGCCACGGTCACGTACACCCTCACGTTCAACCGCCCCGTCACGGGGCTCACGACCGCGGACTTCGCGCTGACGGGCACGGCGACCGGATTCTCCGTCACCGGCGTGTCGGGCTCGGGCACCGGACCGTACACGGTCACCGTCGCGGGCCCCAGCTCGCCCACGAACGGCACGCTGATCCTCACCCTCCAGACCAACTCGGTCACCGACGTCGGGGGCAACGTCGGCCCGACGCAGGCGTTCCCGGTCATGACCGCGCCGACCGTC
>CAZPQP010000287.1:0-2169 GCA_964588635.1 uncultured Bifidobacterium sp. | reverse complement strand
ACCTCGCTCGGCAACCTCAGCGTCGCCGTCGTGCTGTCGAGCCTCTATCCCGTCGTCACGATCCTGCTCGCGCGGATCAAGCTCGACGAGCGCCTGTCCGCCGTGCAGCGCGTCGGCGCCGGCCTCGCCCTGCTCGGGGTCATCGCGATCGTGCTGGGGTAGCGGCGGTACCCTCGTCGCACGTGGTTTCTAGGCCGCGGCCGCTGAGGCTTCCGCCTCATCAGCAGCGGAGGCCATCAGCGACTCGTGATTCACCAGCCCATCGTCCGACTGCAACGCCCGCTCGACGAGCTCGATACCGGCGCTTCGCAGACGGGCGTGCCGGAGATCGGCAGGGTGCAGATCGATCCGGTAGCGCGAGTGGCGCTGCGCGAGCCGCAGGCCCCACAGAGCCGCCGCGGGGGTCATGCGTCGCCGCGTCGACGTCGACGAGCCCAGACCGATTGCCGGTGCCGTCACGACGCGGCCCCGTGTTCGCAGATCGAGGCGCGTCGCCCACCACGCGATACCCGAGCGCTCCGACTCGAACCAGCGGTCGCACGCGCCGTTGTAACAGGGAGCGATGAACCCGCGGGGTTGCACGCCGATCGTCCGCAGCGCGGCCAGGCCCGCCAACACGCGCCCACGCGCCTCGAGTGCCGAGACGCCGCGAAACTCGCGCTCGTCGTCAGGATCGGTCGTGGCGTGCGTGTAGCCGTGGAGCACCGGTTCGTCGCCGGCGAGCACCTGCCGCTGCAACCAGTCGAGGTTCTCTCCATCCCACGTGTCGATCAGGCGAAAGCGCGGCACCACGAGGAGTGCCACCGGGCCCGATGTCCGCTCGGCGATCAGCGAGCGCCACTCCTGCACCTCCGGCAACCAGCTCGGCGCAACGTCGTGAATGGCGATCGCGAAGCGGGCCGTCATGCGACCGCCTCGCCCGCCGCGGCGCGTCCAGCGAGGAGGCCGTACAGCGCCCACTCGCGCTCGAAGGTACGCCTCCACGACAATTGATCGACCTCGGGTCGCGGCCGTGGGTGCGAGACGGCGTCGCGGATGCCATCGACCAGCGCGGCAACACTGTCCGGCTCGACGGTGACGAGCTCGCCCGTTCCGGCAGCCTCAGCGACACCGCAGTCAGCCGGCAGCACGACCCGGCAGCCGCAGGCCAGCGCCTCAAGGGGGGCGAGCCCGAACGTCTCGCCGGAGTTGACGTGCACGAAGCAGTCCGCCACGGCATAAAGGCGGGCCAGCTGCTCACGATCATCGACATGGCCGAGAAATCGCACTCGCTCCTCCAATCCTCTGGCGGCGACGCGCCGCCTCAGGTCGTCTTCGGCAGAGCCCGAGCCCGCAATCGCGAGCACACACGAGTCGCGCAAGTTCGCAATGACATCGATCAACAGCTCCGGACGCTTCTCGGACGAGAGCCGGCCGGCATGCACGAGCAGCGTCTCGTTCGGCTGCGCCAGTGCACGGCGCAGCCGATCGTCGGGCTCGCGCGGATGGAACACGGCGGTGTCGACGCCGAGCGGCGACACGTAGATATGGATTCCGCTGCGCGAGCGCAGACGGTCGGCAACGGAATTTGATGTGGCAATCACGGCATCCGGGCCGTCAATGCCTCGCGACTGCACGACACGGAGGACGTGCTGCGTCGGCAGGCGCAGCGGCGCCGGAATGCCCGTTGCGCCCGCTTCGAGCTCGGAGTGCACGAGCATCACCACGGGAACGCCCTGCGTGCGAGCCCACCGGCACAGCGAGCGGGGGAAGGCCGTGGCGTCGTGCACCACCAGGACCGATGGCTCGAGGCGGTCAAGCGCCTGAAGGATCGGACGCGGGTGGGGGATGAGGCGATAGCCCGTCTCCTGCGCGGTCGGCAGTCCTGGCACCTCGATGATCGGGCTGCGCTCGATGCGCGTAACCTTTCCCGCCGTCCCGGGCACGATCAACGCGTGGGAGCGACGCGTCTCCGCGGCGAAGGCCGCTTTGGCGTGCAGATACGTGCGAATGCCACCGGAGCGCGGGGCGTACCACTGCGTGACGTCGACGACGCGCATGCTCACAGCACCCCCGCCTCGATCGGGCGCCGGAGCATCAGACGTTCGACCGGATCATCCCGGTGCAGGTCGGCGTAGTCGTCGACGAGCCCAGCAAAGATGTCGTCCCAGGTCGGGCGCGACACCATCG
>CAZPQP010000286.1:0-2185 GCA_964588635.1 uncultured Bifidobacterium sp. | reverse complement strand
GTCTTCACCGACAAGCTGGTCTCGATGGGCGCCCGCATCGTGCTGTGCGATCCGCACCGCGCGATCGTGACCGGCCCGGCGCAGCTCGTCGGCGAGCGCGTCGACAGCCCCGACATCCGCGCGGGCATGGCGATGCTGATCGCCGCCCTCGCCGCCGAGGGCACGACGACGATCGGCAACGTGGGGCAGATCGATCGCGGCTACGAGCGCATCGACGAGCGCCTGCGCGGGCTCGGCGCCCGCATCGAGCGCATCAGCGGCTAGGTAGCGGGCGCGTACTCGGCGATCGCGCGCTCCGGCAGCAGCTCGTGGAGCTGCGTATCGCGCGAGAGAAGCGTCGCATCGAGCTCCTCGGAGAGAGCAGCGTACGACGCGTCGTAGGCCGACAGACCACGGGCGCACCAGCGTGCGATGTCCTCGAGCTTCGGATCGATTCGCGTCACTGCGATCGACTGGAGGCGGTGGACCACACCGAGGAGCTCGCGCTCCGACATGCCACGGCGACGCGCTGCCGCATTGATGACCTCAAGGTCGATCAGGGAGGGCGCAATCACGTCGAGTGCCCGATCGTCAAGCGCTGCCATCGCATTTGCGGCGTCTCCATCCTGCGCGGCGGGCATGAGCGCAGGTACGAGTACCGAGGCGTCCATGATGAACGGGAGGCGCTTCATGCAGTCCGTCGCACTGCGTGATCTCGTGCCTGCTCATCGAGAATGCGATCCAGCTTCGCGTCGTGCTCCGCCCGTCCGCGGCGGATCTCCTCAACGGCATCGAACGGCTCCTGCCCCGGGTCGGCGTCGAGGAAGATCTGGCGTATCGCTGCAATCGCCTCTCGGCTGCGGCGGAGGCGTGCGTCGAGCTCGGGCTCGAGTGCGTCGTCGACGAGGTCGCCGATCCACGCGCTGCGCGTCTTGCCCGCCGCACTGGCTGCGGCGTCGATGCGTGCGAGCTGTGCGTCGTCGAGCGAGAGGAGGACCTTCTTGCGCATACGCTTACTATATCCGGATATCCGGACGAGCGTCCGGTCGTGGTCGGTACGATCCTCCGGCACACGACTGCGATCAGGAGAACGACGTGTCCAAGGAGATCATCCGCACCGACAACGCGCCCGCCCCGTTCGGCGGCGCGCCGTACAACCAGGCCGTCAAGACGGGCAACCTCGTCTTCCTGGCCGGCCAGATCCCGATGGATCCCGCCACGGGCGCGCTCGTCGAGGGCGGTGTCGTCGAGCAGACGCACAAGTGCTTCGACAACGTCGCCGCGATCCTCGAGGCCGCCGGCTCCGACCTGTCCAAGGTCATCCGCGCGCAGGTCTACATGATCGACCTCGCCGAGTTCGGCGAGATGAACGCCGTCTACTCCGAGCGCATGGCCGAGCCGTATCCGGCCCGCTCGACGTTCCAGGTCGCGGCGCTGCCCGCGGGTGCGCGCGTCGAGATCGAAGTCGTCGCGGAGGTCTAGCGAGGTGGGCGCGCGCGCAGGAGGAGCTGACGCGCGCGCCCTGCTCGCCGGCTCGCCCCGCATCCGCGAGGCGGTGCCCCTGCTGGCGGAGGCCGCCGACCCCGGCCAGCGCGTCGCCCTCGTCGGCGGCGTGGTGCGCGATCTGCTTCGCGGTGAGGAGCCCCACGAGGTCGACGTCGTCGTCGAGGGCGACGGGATCGCCTTCGCCGAGCGCCTCGGCGCGCTGACGTCGTCAGAGGTGCGCACGTATCCGGCCTTCGGTACGGCGACGGTGCGCTCGCGCCCGCCCGTCGACGTGGTCACGGCGCGCACCGAGACGTACACCGAACCCGGTGCGCTGCCGACGGTCGCGCCGGCCACGCTCGAGGAGGATCTGCGCCGCCGCGACTTCACCGTCAACGCGATCGCGGCCGTCGTCGCCGGGCCGGATGCCGGTGCGCTGCTCGATCCGTTCGACGGCGTGGCCGCGGTCTCGGCCAAGACGCTCTCGCTCCTGCGCCCCGACGCGTTCGAGGAGGACGCCACGCGCCTGGTGCGGGCGGCGCGCTACTCGGCGCGGCTGGAGGCCACGCCCGACCTGACGCTGGTGCACGCGGCCAAGGCGGCAGCGCGCGGCGGCTTCGTGCAGCTGACGGGCCAGACGCGCATGGTCGACGCCATGCGCCTCGCCTTCGAGGAGCAGCACCCGGCACCCGTGGTCGCGCTGCTCGCCGAGTGGGGCGTG
>CAZPQP010000285.1:0-2206 GCA_964588635.1 uncultured Bifidobacterium sp. | reverse complement strand
TGTTGACGGTGCGGAAGATGTTCTCGAGCAGCTTGGCGAGCTCGGCGGCCTCCGGCGAGGAGACGCGCACAATCGTGTCGACGGCGCCCTGGTAGACGGCGGCGGCCCTGTCGGCGCATGCGGGCGTGATGCCGCCCATGACCTTCGGCGTCGTGTGGACCGTGTAGTCGGTGCGACCGGGATCGATGCGCTCGGGCGACATCGCGAGGTGGAAGTCGGCACCCGCCTTGAGGCCGCCCTCCTCGAGCATCGGCTGCAGCACTTCGCGCGTGGTACCCGGATACGTCGTCGACTCGAGCACGACGACGTGGCCCTTGCGCAGGTTGCGCGCAACGGCGGCGGTGGCGGAGCGGACGGCGCCCAGGTCGGGCTCACGATGCTCGGCCAGCGGCGTGGGGACGCAGATCAGGATCGCGTCGGCGTCGCGCAGCTCGCCCTCGTCGGTCGTGCCGGCCAGCCGGCCGTCATCGACCAGGCGCTTGAGGTCGGCGGAGGCGACGTCCTCGATGTACGAGTCGCCCGCGTTGAGGCGCTCCATCTTGTCCGCGGCCGGGTCGAGGCACACCACGGTGCGCCCTGCCTCTGCGAGGCGGACGGCGAGGGGAAGGCCGACGTAACCGGCGCCGACGACTGCGACATCGCGCTGCACGAGCAGGATGGTACCCGCCTCGGTGCCGGTGGCGCTGCGTCAGGAGCCGAGGAGCACGCCGCTGATGCGCTCCGCGGCGTGGCCGTCGCCGTACAGCGCCGGCCAGGCCACGGGCCGCGGCGGGTGCGCGACGGCCGCCGCGATCGCGGCGGCGTCGTCGCCGACGAGCACGTTGCCGCCGGCCTCGACGGTCTCGACCCACTCGGTCCGGTCGCGCAGCGTGACGCACGGCACCTCGTGGAACCAGGCCTCCTTCTGCGCGCCGCCGGAGTCGGTCACGAGCACGCGCGCGCCGCGCAGCAGCGCGGTGAAGCCGAGGTACGGCGCGGGCGGTACGACGCGGACGCGGCCGCCGAAGGCCAGCCCGTCGCGCTCGAGGGCGGCGGCGGTCCGCGGGTGGAGCGGCAGCACGACGTCGCAGTCGAGCGCGCTGAGCGCCGCGACGAGGCGGCCGAGCGCCGGCGGGCGCGTGTTGGCCTCGCGGTGGATCGTGGCGAGCACGTAGCCACCGGGCTCGAGGCCGAGTTCCGCGAGCGCGTCGGAGCGCTCCGCGATCGGCCCGAACAGGCGCGCGGCGTCGGCCATCACATCGCCGACCACGTGCACGCCGCTGGTGATGCCCTCGGTGGCGAGGTTGTCGGCTCCCGTCTGCGACGGCGCGAGCAGCACGGTCGCGATGGCGTCGGTCAGCACCCGGTTGAGCTCCTCGGGCATCGTGCGGTCGAACGAGCGCAGGCCCGCCTCGACGTGCGCGATCGGGATGCCCAGCTTGGCGGCGGCGAGCGCCGCGGCGATCGTCGAGTTGGTGTCGCCGTAGACCACGCACCAGTCGGGCTGCTCGGCGACGAGCACGGGCTCGATGCGCTCGAGGATGCGCGCGGTCATCGCGGCGTGCGAGCCGGAGCCAACCTCGAGCCGGTGCGCCGGCGGCGCGATGCCGAGCTCGTCGTAGAAGACCTGCGAGAGCTCGGGATCGTAGTGCTGCCCCGTATCGACACCGACCACGTCGGCATGCGCGGCGAGCGCCACGCAGAGCGGCGCGGCCTTGACGTACTGCGGGCGGTTGCCCACGACGGAGAGCACCTTGGCCATCGCGTCATACGATATGCCCCATGGATCCGGCCCCCGTGCAGCGCCAGGACGAGGTCTTCTGCGTCGTCGACCGCGACGACAACGTGCTGGGCTACCGCACGCGCGCCGAGTGCCATGCGGATGCGTCGCTGATCCACCGCTCGGTCAGCGTGATCGTCGAGACCTCCGAGGGCATGCTGTTCCAGCGCCGCTCGCTGCGCAAGGACTCCTCGCCGGGCTGGTGGGACCTCGCCTGCTCGGGCCACGTCGACGGCGAGGAGACGTACCTCGAGGCGGTCGTCCGCGAGCTGCGGGAGGAGCTCGGCTACGAGGGCCCGCCGCCCGAGCACGTCGGCACGTTCCTCAACGAGCTCGGCGACGAGACGGAGATGGCGGGCATCTTCCGGCTCCGTGCCGACGGCCCGTTCGGGCTGATGCTGCCCGAGGTGATCGGCCTGGGGATCTTCCCGGTCGGGGAGTGGCCGA
>CAZPQP010000284.1:0-2207 GCA_964588635.1 uncultured Bifidobacterium sp. | reverse complement strand
TCTTCCCGGGCCTCGGTGCCGTCGGCGTCGAGAACACGTACGTCGTGGACCGCGACGGGCCCGTCCAGCTGACGTAGGCGGGCACGCGCATTCCGCAAATGGCGTCGCCGGTCGTGCCGCGGACGGCGCGAGCCTAGCGGGTGCGGCGGAGCCGGATCGGTCCGCGTGCGGTGGACGGATCCACGACGCGGCCGCCCTGCGTGATCTCCAGCGAGCCCGCGGCGACGAGGCGGCGGGCGGCCCGCCGGGCGGGCTCCATCAGCGGCTTCCAGTCGTCGCCGCCCACGGCGCGGGCGGCCTCCGACGGGCAGATCGTGGCGCCACCGGCACGCGCCGCGAGGAGCTCGAGGATCGCCGCCTCGAGCGCCGCGTCCGTCGCGTTGATCCCGCGCTTGCGGCAGGCGGTCGAGCAGTACCGGACCTGGTCCCAGTCGCGCGCCCACGCCTTGCGCCAGGCGAACGCGCGGCCGCACGAGGCGCAGATGCGATCGGGCGGCGTCACGTCAGCGGGAGGTCGAGCGCGCGCTCGAGCGCGGCGCGCGCGTCGGCGCTGACGACCGGCCCGTGGGACGGCACGAGGTGCTCGATCGGCAGCTCCAGCAGGTGCGGCACCAGCAGCGGCAGTCCGTGCTCGAGCCAGTGGGCGGCGCCCGGCTCGTCGAACCAGCTGGCGGGGGGACGCCGCAGGCCGCCCGTGCCGTCGCCGATGAGGAGGTCGGACAGCCACAGCAGGCCGTGGCAGGTGCACTGCACGATCGCCATGCGGCCCTCACCGGGCGGGCCGGCGAGCGTGACGCGGCAGCCGCCGGGCAGATGCAGATCGTCCTCGAGCAGCTCGTCGATCTGGCACGAGGCGTCGGGGGAGACGCCGAGGACGCGCGTGCCGGGATACCGCGCGCGCACGGCATCGCCGCTGCGTCCGTGCCACGCGACCGAGATCACCACGATCGGCGGACGCCCGACGCGCTCGACGTCCTGGTCGAGGTGGCGCCAGAAGCGCTCGGCTTCCTCGCCGTCGGGGACGAGCGGGTCGATCAGGACGATCCCGTCGGGCGCCTCGTGGTAGAGGCACGCCACGTCGCGATCCCAGCCGCCGTACGGGCTGGCGGGATCGTCGTGCCAGTCGGGGTGCGGCGCGGTCCAGCGCCACAGCCCGTCGCCGATGCGATCGACCTGCATCACAGCCACGAGTCCAGCAGGCGGCGGGCGATGCTGGCCGGCGGCGGCAGCACGGGCAGCGCATCGCGGGTGAACCACCGCAGATCCTCGAGCTCGTCCTCGTCGGCCGCCAGCTCGCCGGAGGCCCACTCGGCGGTGAAGCCGAGCATCAGCGAGTGCGGGAAGGCCCAGCTCTGGCTGCCGAACCACTGCGGTTCGGTGATCTCGATGCCGGCCTCCTCGCGGATCTCGCGGCGCACGGCGTCCTCGGCGCTCTCGCCCGGATCGACGAAGCCGGCCAGCGTCGAGTACATCCCGGCCGGGAAGCGCGCGGAACGCCCAAGCAGCACTTCGTTCTCGCCGCGCGTGATCAGCACGATCACGGCGGGCGAGTGGCGCGGATACGCCCGGAAGTCGCACGCCGTGCAGGCGCGCGAGCGCTCGTCGTCGCGCAGCACTGTCGGCGCGCCGCAGACGCCGCAGAAGCGGTGCGTGCGGTCCCACTCGGCCAGCTGGTACGCGCGTCCGGCCAGCGCCCAGGCCTCGTCGGCGACGCGGCCGTGGAGGGCGCGCAGCACGGTGGCCTCGAGGCCGGCAGGCAGCGGCGTGTCGCGGTCGATGCGGGCGGTCTCGACTGCGATCCCGTCGCAGCGGCCCACATGCACCGTCTCCGCCGGGATCAGCGTCGCGACGTCGCGGCGACGGGGCAGCTCGGCGCCCTCCGCGATCAGGATCAGCCCGTCACCGGCGTACAGCAGGACCAGATCGTCGTCGTGCGGCGCGTCGGGGCGGCAGATCGCGGTTTCGAAGGCCATGACGCAAGCATCGCAGGTCGCTGCGGCTCCGGTAACCCGTTGTCATCCGCGGGGAGGAGAACGGCAGGAGAGTGAGAAAGGGGGGAGCATGACTCCCACCGCCACAGCCCCTGCGATGCCGTACGAGACGGCACCGATGCGCCTGAGCGTCGCGCCAGGTGCACAGCCGGGACCCCGCATCATCTCGATGGCCAACCAGAAGGGCGGCGTCGCCAAGACGACGTCGACCGTCAA
>CAZPQP010000283.1:0-2209 GCA_964588635.1 uncultured Bifidobacterium sp. | reverse complement strand
GTGAAGCCGAACAGCCCCGCGCCGAACACGCCGGTCCAGATCAGCGGCAGCGTGACCTCGCGGAACGTCGTGATGCTCGACGCTCCCAGGTCACGCGCAGCCTCCTCGGCACGCGCGTCGTAGCGGTTGAAGATCGACATCATCACCAGGAAGCCGAACGGCAGCGCCCAGACGGCCTGGACGCCGATGATCGGCAGGTAGCCCACCGTGCCCTCGCCCTTCTGGATCCCCACGTAGTAGAGCAGGAACGAGAGGCCCAGCGAGAGCAGGAGACCCGGGGTCATCAGGCTCAGCAGGATGGCGTAGAACAGCAGCCCGCTGCCCTTGAAGGCGCGGCGGAACGCCATGCCGAGGGTCAGCGACAGGATCGCCGTGATGCCCGCCACGATCAGCGAGAGCCAGAGCGACTTGCCGATGCCCTCGCGGACGCTGACCATCACGCTCGACGAGGACTGCAGCTCGGTGTACCAGTGGAAGGAGAAGAGCTCCTTCGCCGGCAGGGTCATCGAGCCCGTCGTGCCCTGCAGGGAGAGCACCCCCATGGTCACCATCGGTCCGTACATGAACACGACGAAGATCAGGAAGAAGATCAGCAGGATCGGCTTCGACTTGCTGAGCGGCAGGAACACCATCGCCGCGAACGGGATCGCGATCAGCGCGAGCGCGATCAGGTACCAGATGATGGTCATCACACGACCTCGCGAATCTTCGAGAACCGGAGCAGCACGGCCACGCCGATGGTCATGACGGCGACGAGGATCGTCGCGCCAGCCGCGGCGGCCGGGAGATCAGGCAGCTTGTAGTAGTCGTAGACGAGCGTGCCGACCGACTGGATCGTGCCGCCGCCGATCAGACGCACCGTCGTGAACTCGCCCATCACGAGCACGAACACGAAGATGCAGCCGATCAGGACGCCCGGGAGGCTGAGCGGGAACACGACCTCGCGGAACGTCTTCGCCGGCGTCGCCCCGAGATCGCGCGCAGCCTCGATCGAGGCGTTGTCGAGCGTGGCGAGCTGGAAGAAGATCGGCGTGACCATGAACAGCACGTACACCTGGATCAGCACGATCGTGACGGCCAGGGACGAGAAGTACAGCGCGTCGATCGGCTCGCTCACCACGCCGAGGATCTCGACGAGGAAGTAGTTGATCACGCCCTGCCGTCCGAGGACCGGGTTCCAGGCCACGATGCGCACGATGTACGCGACCCAGAACGGGGCGAGCACGACGATGAACAGCGCGATCTGGAACTTGATCGCCTTCACGCAGCGAGCAAGGTAGTACGCGATCGGATAGCCGATCAGGATGCACAGCACCGTCACCATGACGGCGCGGAGGATCGTATCCCGGAGCGTCGATGCGAACACCGAGGTCTGGAACAGGCGCCCGTACGAGTCCACGGAGAACGCGAACGCGTCGAAGCCGGTGGGCGTGCGCTGCCACACCGACACGAGCAGGATCATGACCAGCGGCGCGATCAGGAACAGGATCAGCCAGATCGTGCCGGGGAGGATCCAGGCGAGCGTGACGAGCGGCGAGCGGCGCGGACCGGAGGTCGCCACCACTGCTGCGGCCTTGACGACCTCGGGCGACTCGAGCGCCTCTGCCGTCGCGACCTCCGCCTTCGCCTCGTCGAGGGCGTGATGGTCGTCGTTACTGCTCAAGGAGATGACCGTCCTCGGGTGCCCAGGTGGCGGTGACGTCCTTGCCCTCGAGGGCACGGACCTCGGCGTAGCGCTCCTCGTGGACCTTGGCCATGAAGGGCTTGCCGTTGAGGTCCATGTGCAGCTTGACGGAGTCGCCGAGGTACTCGGCGAAGTCGAGCCGCACCTTGATGCCGTTGACCGCCGGCACGGCGTCGGTCGACACCTTGACGGCGGCAGCGCGAATCGCCATGGAGGCGACGTCGCCGACGTTGCCGGAGCCCGGGACCTCGACCTTGCCGTACTCCGTGTCGATCACCACGTTGGCGCCGTTCGTGCCGGTGATCTTGCCGTGGAAGACGTTGTTGTCGCCCATGAAGGAGGCGACGAACTCGTTGCGCGGATGGCGCGCCAGGTGCTCGGGCGTGCCGACCTGCTGGACCACCGCGTCGCCCATGACGACGATGCGGTCGGCCATCGACAGCGCCTCCTCCTGGTTGTGCGTCACGTGGATGAACGTGATGCCCAGCTCGCGCTGCAGCGCGCGCAGCTCGACGCGCATCTTCA
>CAZPQP010000282.1:0-2222 GCA_964588635.1 uncultured Bifidobacterium sp. | reverse complement strand
GGCACGCGAAGGCGCGGGCGAAGGCGGCCGTGAAGCAGGCGACCCGGAACGGAGCGGGCGCATGAGCCCCTACCGCACCGGCGACGACCTCGAGGCAGAGCTCGTCGCGTTCCTGACGCGGTTCCTCGACTCCGACGACGGCGCCGCCGTCGCGGGCGGCCTCGCCATGGTGGACGGCCCCGCCGTGCTGGAGCTGATCGTCCGCGACCCCGACGCCGTCGTCCACGCCGATCTGAAGCAGCGCACGGTCGCCGCGGGCTGGGCCGACGAGGCGTCGGCCACCGTCCGCATCACCGCCACGGGGCTGCACAACCTGCTGCTCGACCGTCTCGGTCCCGTCGAGATCTCGCGCCTCCTGGAGGAGGACGATCTCGCGCTCGAGGGGCCGCCGCCGGCGCTGGCCGGGCTGCTGCTCGTCGCCGAGCCGCTGCGCCTCCACTACGAGGCGAGCCTCACCGAGCGCGGCCGCGACGATCTGCTTTCGTCGCCGGCGCCGGAGACCGGCGGCATCTGGGAGACCGACGTGACGCCGCCGCGCGTGTTCGGCATCCGCCGGCCGTGGCAGCCGGAGAAGTCCTCGCGCGCGCAGCAGGTCTGACGGCAGGTCAGTCGGCGCGCAGCCAGGGCGCGTCGGCCATCACGCCCGACTCCTCGCCCTCACCGAACCACGGATCCGACACGTTCCAGGCTGCGTCGAACGTGCCGATCTGCCACTGCGTGCCGCGCAGGAAGAGCCACCGCATCTGCTCGCGCTGGAAGTCCGTCGCTGCGGCGCCGTACTCGTCGAGGCCATCGCGGATGCACTCGTAGAGACGGATGAAGTACGGATCGACCCACTGCTCGACCCAGAGGCGCTGGAGCTCCGGCAGGTTCTGCGGCCGCTCGCGGGCGTAGCGCTCGCCGAACGTGCCGGCGAACGAGTAGCAGACGAAGATCGCCGCGCAGAAGTCGCCGAACGAGCCCTCATGCGCGGCCCGCACCCAGAAGTTGATCGCGCCCTCGCGCATCGGGCGGGCGGCCCAGCGCGTCTTGGCGAACGGCCCGAAGTCGCCCATCGTCTCCAGCTCCACGCGCGTCGTGCTCGCGCGCACGCTGTACTCGCGCGACAGCTCGATGAACGGGATGTGCGGCGGCACCTTCGGATACACGGGCGCCGTCATCTGCTGGCCGAGGTACGGCAGGTCCTGAATCAGCCAGTAGCGGAACTGGTCGTCGCGCAACTCGCCGGCGAACAGCGCCTCCGTCCAGGGGTGATGGAGCCACCGTTCCCACACCTCGCCCGCCGCCTCGATGCACTCGTCCGAGAATCCCATCTTCCGCCTCGCTCTCCGTGGTGGGGCGAGTCTACCGCCACCCTGCCGACTGCCGAATGTCGCGCGCCCGCCGAATGCGACACCCGGCGGCATCGTCAGCGCGTCACGCGCGCTTGAAGATCGCGTGGTCGCCGATGCGGCGCCAGAGGATCCCGCGCTCGCCGTCGATGTCGATCCACTCCCACGTGGCTCGCCCATCCGGGTCAGCCATGCTCCACGTCATCTCCCAGACGCGCGCCGTGCCACGTACCGCCTTGACGCGCAGGCCGTTCGGCCACGGGGAGTCGCGGCCGGCTACGGCCGCCTCGGCGCCGGTGTTGAACTGCACCACTGCCGCCTTGAAGGCGGCCCGGTGGTCGGCGGGCAGTCGGCGGTAGTCCCGGTCAAAGGCGGGCGTGGTGCGGTACTTCACTCGGCGTCGAGCGCGTCGAGGTGCTCGAGCAGCGCATCCGCGGTGGCGTGCGTCGTCGCCTTCCCGTCGCGCACCTCGGCATCGACCTCCTGCTCCCGCTCCTGCCACTCGCGCGACCAGAACCACGCCTGGGACGCGGCGACCGGGACGCAGGGATGCAGCTCGATGACGTTGTCATCGCGGACGATCACCTCGACCTGTGCCCCTGGCGCGTCGAGGCCCAGACGGCGGCGGACGTCGGCGGGCAGCGCGATCGTGCCGCGGTTCTGGAGGGAGACGAAGGACGAGGCCATGCACGCAGCGTAGCAGCCGCAAAACGGCATTACAGTAAAACGGCCCCGATGGGTGTGGATCGCGATCACTGCGACGCAGCATGGGCGAGGTTGGCCGCGCACGGGTGATCGAGCCGCCACACACGCGCACGGGATCCACGCGAGCCGCACCCAGTCGAAGACCGATCCGCGCGCAAGCTTCGCGATGTGGCACCGCAGAACGAC
>CAZPQP010000281.1:0-2248 GCA_964588635.1 uncultured Bifidobacterium sp. | reverse complement strand
CGACCTGCGTGAACGTGCGCTTGTCCTTGGAGCCGTGGAAGCGCAGCTCGCGGATGCGCTCCGCGATGGCGTCGTCGTTCGTGGTCACGAGCCCGCCGTCGCCGAAGCCGCCGAGGTTCTTCGTCGGGAAGAACGAGAACGTGGCGATGTCGCCGATCGCGCCGCAGCGAACGCCGTCGAGCGAGGCGCCGTAGGACTGCGCGGCGTCCTCGATCAGCAGGAGGCCATGGGCGTCCGCGATCGCGCGCAGCTCCGTCATCGGCGCCGGATGGCCGAACAGGTGCACCGCCATGATCGCCTTCGTGCGCTCGGTGATGGCCGCCTCGACGGAGGCCGGATCCAGCTGGTACGTGGACGCCTCGATGTCGGCGAAGACCGGCGTGGCGCCGACGGCCGCGATCGACTCGGGCGTGGCGTAGAAGGTGTACGCCGGGCAGATCACCTCGTCGCCGGCGCCGATGCCGTGCGCGCGCAGCGCGAGCAGCAGCGCGTCGGTGCCGTTGGCGACACCGACGGCGTGCGCGACGCCGAGGTCGGCGGCCGTCTCGGCCTCGAAGGCCTTGACGTTCGGCCCGAGGATGAAGACGCCGCTGGAGATCACCTCGCCGACGGCGGCGGTGATGCGGTCATGCAGCGGCTCCCATTGGCCGCGCAGATCCATCAACGGGACGCCCATGCGCCGCAGGATACCGTCCGCCCCGCCTGCGGCGGAGCGGTAGGCTTCGGGCGTGTCCGATCTTCCACGCATCGTCACCGACGCAGCCGGCGTGGATGAGGTCGTCGCCGCGGCGCGTGCCGCGGGCCGGTGCGCACTCGACACCGAGTTCATGTGGGAGAAGTCGTACGCGCCGCAGCTGTGCCTCGTGCAGGTGGCGGTGGGCGACACGATCTGGCTCGTCGATCCGCTCGACGGTGCGCCGCTCGAACCGCTCGGCGCGCTCATCGCCGACGCGTCGGTGCAGAAGCTGATGCACGCGCCGTCCGCCGATCTGATCGCCTTCGGCCTCCACTTCGGCTCCGTGCCGGCCAACGTGTTCGACACGCAGGTCGCGGCCGGATTCGTGGGCCTGACCGCCAGCGCGAGCCTCGACCGTCTGCTCGATGCGGTGCTCAAGGTGCGCCTGAACCACAACGAGACGTTCTCCGACTGGACGCGCCGTCCGCTCAAGGAGACCCAGCTGCACTACGCCGCCGATGACGTGCGCTATCTCGATCCCCTGGTCGAGGAACTCGAGCGCCGCCTGGCGGAGCGGGGTCGCCGCGACTGGGCTCACGCGGAGATCACGCGCCGGTTCTGCACGCCCGAGGCCGCCGGTGGCGATCCCGAGCGCGCGTACCGCAAGGTGCAGCGCCGCGGCAAGCTGTCGCCGCAGGCGCAGGCGGTCCTCGTCGACGTCGCCGCGTGGCGCGAGCAGCTCGCCCGGCGGCGCGATCAGCCCTCGGGCTGGGTGATGAAGGATCCGACGCTCGTCGAGATCGCCCGCGCTGCACCGCGCACCGTCGCCGACCTCCAGCAGATCCGCGGGCTCGGCAAGAGCCTCGGCGAGCGCGAGAGCACCGAGCTCCTCGCCGCTGTCGCCCGTGGCCTCGACCGCGAGCCGCCGCCGCCGGAGCACAGCGTGCCGCAGCGCATCGCCCGTCAGGTCGACGCCGTCGCGACGCTCGCCGTGCCGATGGCGCGCATCCGCTGCCAGGATGCCGATCTCGCCCCCGAGCTGGTCGCCAATCGCGCCGACCTCGATCGCTTCCTCGAGGCGGTCGTGGCGGGCGAGGATCTCTCGACGCTGCCGCTCGGCCAGAGCTGGCGCAAGGATCTGCTCGGCGACATCCTCGTGCGCCTCGTCGCCGGCGAGATCAGCCTGTCGCTGAACCAGTCGGCGCCGTTCCTGAACGTCGAGGAACGCTGCTAGCGATGCGTCGCGTCGGCATCGGTGTCGGCGTCGCGGTCTTCACACTGCTCGTGATCGGGATTCCGACCGACCTCATCCCGAATCCGATCTTCACCCGCCAGATCGACGAGCCCGCCTGGGCCTGGCCCGTCGCGATCATCACCGCAGTGCTCGCCGGCGTGCTGATCGCCCTCCCCCGCCCGACCAGCTGCCGACCCGCTACGCGGACGGGGATCGTCGGCGGCGGCCTCGCCTACCTCGCCGTCGGCTGTCCGACCTGCAACCACCTGATCGTGCTCGCGCTCGGCACGACGGGGGCGCTGGCGTGGTTCGCGCCCATCCAGCCGTACCTCGCCCTG
>CAZPQP010000280.1:0-2277 GCA_964588635.1 uncultured Bifidobacterium sp. | reverse complement strand
GGGCGCTGGGCGTTCGAGCGCGCCCGCGTGATCGGCGGCTGTTCCGCCCACAACGGTGCGATCGCCGCCGTCGGCCACAGCGTGGACTACGACGCGTGGGGCCTGCCCGGCTGGACCGCCGACGACGTCGCGCCGCTCTTCGACACCGTCATCGAGAAGATGCGCGTGCGCACCTACGCCGACGACGAGGCCGTGCCGTTCCACCGCCACTGCCTCGAGGCCACGGAGGCGCTCGGCTGGAAGATGGCGTCCGACCTCTGCGACCTCGACGGCAACGACGGCTTCGGCCTCGAGACCGTCAACGTCGTCGGGCGCACGCGCTGGAACACCGCCTTCGCGTACCTCGACCCGGTCCGGCACCTGCCGAACCTCACGATTCTCGACCGCACGCTCGTCGATCGCTTCGAGGAGACGCCCGACGGCGTGATCGTCCACGCGATCAACGACGGGCGCGCGTACGAGATCACCGCCGGCACGCTCGTGCTCGCCGCGGGCGTGTACGGCACGCCGCTGATCCTGCAGCGCTCAGGCATCGGCGATCCCGAGCGCCTGCGTGCCGTCGGCGTGGAGCCCGTGCTCGACCTGCCCGGCGTCGGCGCGAACCTGCACGACCATCCGCTCGTGCTCGTCGATCGCGAGATCGGCGCCGACCTGCAGGCCGACATCGACGCCGCGGCCGCCGCGGGCTTCCTCCCCGAGGAGCAGACGCTCGGCAAGGCGATCTCGTCGCAGTCGCCCGACGGCCTCTTCGACCTGCACCTCTTCCCCGTCCTCGCCTCGGACCAGACGCACGAGCTGCACGGCCGCGTGGCGATCGTCGTGTCGTGCGTCACGCCGCAGAGCCGCGGCCGCATCGACATCACCTCGCCCGACCCCGAGGCGCTGCCCGTGATCGACCACCAGTACCTCGGCGACGCCGCGGGCCACGACGTCGCGGTGCTGCGCGACGGCATCGTGATGGCCAACGAGATCCTCGACCACCCCGCCGTCGCCGCGCACCTCGGTGCCGCGGTCACCGACCTCTCGACCGACGAGGCGATTCGTGCCAACGTCGCGCACTACTACCACCCCGTCGGCACGGCCAAGATGGGCACCGGGCCAGACGCGGTGTGCGACGAGCGCGGACGCGTGCGCGGCCTGTCGCGCGTGGTCGTCGGCGACGTGTCCCTCTATCCGCAGATCATGCGCGCCAACACGAACCTGCCGGCCGTGATGACGGGCGAGCGCATCGCACAGCTCCTTCTGCAGGGGTAGGCTGCCGGCACACGGATGCGCGCTGCGCACGAGAGGCGGGACCGCAATGGCCAAGGGCTACTGGATCGTCACGGCGAACATCACCGACCCGGAGGGGTTCACGCCGTACCGCGAGACGGCAGGAGCGATCATCGCCGACCACGGCGGCCACGCGATCATTCGCGGCGACGTGGCCGAGCTCGTCGAGGGCGCGTCGCACGGCCGCTCGTTCATCGTCGAGTTCCCCAGCTACCAGGCCGCGAAGGACTGCTATTTCTCCGCCGCGTACCAAGCCGCGATCGAGCTGCGCAAGGACGTCGCGCGCTTCGACCTCGTGATCGCCGAGGGTCTCGCCGACTGATCGATTCCTGAGCGAACAGTTTGCAGAAATTAATCGGATTTTTCCGATTAATCTCGCATGAACTGCTCGACCAGCGACTCGGCGAACGTGGTGTCCGCCGTGCGGTAGGCCAGCTGCGTCATGCGCCACGAGTCCGACAGGTAGAAGCGCTCGTACAGCTCGCTGCGTCCGCCGAGATCCGAGCCGATGAAGTCCCACGCGAGGCGGAAGAGGCGCACGCGCTGCTCCGCGTTGCCGCCGGCGGCCTGGAAGTACTTCTCGATATCGCCGCGGATCGCGGAGTTGAAGTCGGCCTCCGACGGGGTCGCCATGAAGGATCCGCCGCCGATCAGCTGCAGCAGCTCGTGCGTGCGGGGCAGCCACTTCGGCATCTCGCCGCGCAGCGCCATCAGGGGACGATCGTGCGGGTACCAGACGCCGTGGCTGTCGAGGTACGAATCGGCCTCCGCCGCGACGAGCGCGGAGCGCGTGAGCTCCGTCATGTTCCAGATCTGGCCGAGCTTCTCCTGGATGTGGTCGAAGCGCGCCACGCCCGTGGTCTGCGCCATCGCGTGACCGAGCCCGAAGGCGAACATCAGCTTCACGTACGACCGGGTGAACGCCTGGTGCATGATGTGGCCGCGCCAGCCGGTGTCGGTGATGACCTCGTCGTAGCCCGCGAGATCGCCATCGAGGAACACGCG
>CAZPQP010000279.1:0-2279 GCA_964588635.1 uncultured Bifidobacterium sp. | reverse complement strand
AGGAGGCCGTCGACGCGCTGTTCGACAACGGCCGCCGCGGTCGCGCGGTGACGGGCCCGGGCAACCGCCCGCTCAAGTCGCTGTCCGACATGCTCAAGGGCAAGCAGGGCCGCTTCCGCCAGAACCTGCTCGGCAAGCGCGTCGACTACTCGGGCCGCTCCGTGATCGTCGCGGGCCCGATGCTCAAGCTGCACCAGTGCGGTCTGCCGAAGCTGATGGCCCTCGAGCTCTTCAAGCCGTTCATCATGAGCCGGCTCGTCGAGCGCAAGGCCGTGCCGAACATCAAGGCCGCCAAGCGCATGGTGGAGACGATGGAAGGGGACGTCTGGGACGTCCTCGAGGAGGTCATCACCGAGCATCCGGTGCTCCTCAACCGCGCTCCCACCCTGCATCGCCTCGGCATCCAGGCGTTCGAGCCCGTGCTCGTCGACGGCAAGGCGATCCAGGTCCATCCGCTCGTCTGCCACGCGTTCAACGCCGACTTCGACGGCGACCAGATGGCCGTGCACGTGCCGCTGTCCGTCGAGGCCCAGGCCGAGGCGCGTCTGCTGATGCTGTCGGCCCACAACATCCTGTCGCCGGCCAACGGGCGCCCGCTCGCCACGCCGTCGCAGGACATGGTCATCGGCCTGTACTACCTCACCTACTCGAGCATCGACGTGCAGGATCTGCAGGCCAAGCTCGACGGTGGAGCGTCCAGCAAGGACATCGGCTCGCACGGCACGTTCGCGACGGCCGAGGAGGTCCAGATCAGTCTCGACCACAGGCGGATCCCGCTGCAGGGCGCGATCATCCTGCGCTCCGAGGATGGCGTCCGCACGGTCACCACGCCGGGTCGCGCGATCCTCAACTACGAGCTGCGCCTCGCCCTCGAGACCCAGCTGGGTCGCGAGCTCGACGAGGACGACGTGCAGAACGTCGACGTCTCGATGACGAAGAAGGAGATCACCGACTTCGTCACGACCCTGGTCGACCGCCACGGCCCGTCCGAGGTCGCGATGGTCCTCGACACGATCAAGGACCTCGGCTTCAAGTACGCCACCCAGTCGGGTGTGTCGATCTCGAAGAACGACATCGTCACCCCGCCGGAGAAGCCGAAGATCCTCGCCGAGTACGAGGGCAAGGTCCAGGTCGCGCACGACCAGTACATGGACGGTCTCATCACCGAGCAGGAGCGCCACCGCAAGGTGGTCCAGCTCTGGAACGAGGCCACCGACGAGGTCGGCGAGCGCGTGAAGGACAACTTCGGCGAGACGAACCCCGTCTACATGATGGCCAACTCGGGTGCTCGCGGCTCGTTCAAGCAGATCCGCCAGCTCGCCGGCATGCGCGGCCTGATGGCGAATCCGAAGGGCGAGATCATCGAGCGTCCGATCAAGGCCAACTTCATGGAGGGCCTGGACGTCCTCGAGTACTTCATCTCGACGCACGGCGCCCGCAAGGGCCTCGCCGACACGGCGCTCCGCACGGCGGACTCGGGCTACCTGACCCGCCGTCTGGTCGACGTGTCGCAGGACGTCATCGTCCGCGAGGAGGACTGCGGCACCGAGCGCTTCGTCGAGGTCCCGGCGTTCATGGATCGCCGCCCGACCTACGAGGTGCGCAACGGCGCGATCGTGCGCCGCTCCGCGGCCTTCGACGCCCGCCCGAGCGATCAGCTCGCCGGTCGCGTCCTGGCCAAGGACGTCGTGATCGGCGGCGGCGACACGCTGCCCGCCGGCACCCCGATCAGCCGCTCGTTCGCGGCCGAGCTCTCGGCCGAGAAGGAGCGCCACATCGAGGGCGTCCTCGCCAAGATCGACGGCGAGATCGCGAAGGCCGGCAAGGAGCCCGATCCGATCGCGCTCGCCAAGGCCGTCGGCCTCGCGGATCTCTCCGAGATGTTCAAGCGCGAGAGCAAGGGCGAGGATCCGTACTTCAGCCTCGAGGCTGTCGACGACATGAAGAACCCGGAGAAGTTCCTCCGGCGCCTCGAGGAGGAGGGCTACCCGTCCTCGCCGCACGCCGACCGCAACGCGGAGGAGATCCGCGTGCTGCAGCTCCGCACCCTGGTGTGGGCGCTCAACGAGGTGATCGACGAGGAGTGCACGGTTCCCGTCCGCTCCGTCCTGACGTGCAACGCCGAGATCGGCGTGTGCGGTGCCTGCTACGGCGTCATGCCGGCCACGGGCTCGCGCTCGGAGGTCGGCGACGCGGTCGGCATCATCGCCGCCCAGTCGATCGGCGAGCCGGGCACGCAGCTGACCATGCGCACGTTCCACACCGGCGGCGTCGCCGGC
>CAZPQP010000278.1:0-2304 GCA_964588635.1 uncultured Bifidobacterium sp. | reverse complement strand
GGCCTGAAGACGCACTGCACGATGCTCTACAACCACGTCGAGACGTACGAGGAGCGCATCGAGCACCTGCTCGCGCTGCGCGACCTGCAGGACGAGACCGGCGGCTTCATGGCCTTCATCCCGCTGCCGTTCCATCCGCAGAACACCGTCTTCGAGCGCCGTGGCTGGAAGTTCTCGACCGGCCAGGACGACCTCAAGATGCTGGCCGTCTCGCGCCTGATGCTCGACAACATCGATCACGTCAAGGCGTACTGGATCATGATCTCCACGCCGCTGGCCCAGGTCGGCCTGTCCTTCGGCGCCAACGACATCCAGGGCACGGTCGTCGAGGAGAAGATCGCCCACGCCGCCGGTGCCGTCACGCCGACCGAGGAGAAGATCGCCGACCTCGTCCGCGTCATCCAGGAGGCCGGCAAGATCCCCGTTCAGCGCGACACCTTCTACAACGAGCTGCGTCGTTGGGACAGCTGAGCCCCCTCCGCGTCGGGCGCGTTGACTTCATCAACACGTTCCCGTTGGCCTGGTCGCTCGAGCATCGGCTCGCGCCCGGGACCGTCGAGGAGACGCTCGCGGTGCCGACGCGGCTGAACGAGCTGCTGGCAGCCGGCGACCTCGACGTCGCGAACGTGTCGAGCATCGCGTACGCGCGCAATGCGGACGACTGGGTGCTGCTGCCGTCGATGTGCATCGCCTCGGAGGGCGAGGTCGATTCCGTGAACCTCGTCACCGACGTGCCGCTGCCCGCGGTGCGCTCGATCGCCGTGACGAGCCAGAGCGCTGCCTCCGTCGCGCTGGTGCGGGTGCTGTTCCCCGACGCCGAGATCCGGCCGGAGGGTTCGAGCGCCGACGCCACTCTGCTGATCGGCGATGAGGCGCTGCGCTCCTCGATCGACGATCCCACGCCGCATCATGACCTCGGCGAGCTGTGGTTCGAGCGCACGGGCCTGCCGATGGTCTTCGCCGTCTGGGCCGCGCGCCGCACGGTCGACAGCGAGCGCCTGCTCGAGCTCGACCACGCGCTCGCCTCCGCCGTCGCCGATGCCTCCGAGCACGCCGCGCTGGTCGCCGAGGCGGCCGCCGAGCGCTACGGCTTCCCCGCGGGCTTCCTCGCCCGCTACTTCGAGCACCTGCAGTACCGCTTCACCGAACGCAAGCGCGAGGGGTTGCAGCGATACTTCGAACTGGCCGCGCAGGCCGGCATCATCGAAACCGCCCCCGAGCTCGTCTTCGCGGGGGCCCGCCACCACGGAGCTGAGGCGTAATGGCCGTCGTCGAATCCACCCGGACCGTCAGCGAGATCCTCGCCCACGTGCTCGACGGCGAGCGCCTGTCGGATGCCGACGCGCTCACGCTGATGCGCTCCCGCGACCTCGTCGCGATCGGCGCCGCCGCCAACGAGATCCGCAACCGCAAGGCGAACCCCGGCGAGGTCACGTACATCGTCGACCGCAACATCAACTACACCAACATCTGCGTCACGGACTGCAACTTCTGCGCCTTCTACCGCCAGCCGGGCGACAAGCGCGAGGGCTACGTCCTGCCGAAGCGGGTCATCTTCGCGAAGATCGAGGAGACGATCGCGGTCGGGGGCACGGGCGCGCTGATGCAGGGCGGGCACAACCCGGAGCTGACGCTCGAGTGGTACGAGGATCTTTTCCGCTCGATCAAGGAGCGCTATCCGAAGTTCCACATGCATGCGCTCTCGCCGCCCGAGGTGACGTACATCTCGCGGCGCTCGCACCTCCCGATCGCGGACACCATCTCGCGTCTGCGGGATGCGGGCCTCGACTCGATTCCCGGCGGCGGCGGCGAGATCCTCGTCGACCGCGTCCGGCACATCCTCGCGCCGAAGAAGACGAAGAGCGAGGAGTGGCTCGAGGTGATGCGCCAGGCGCACCGCCAGGGCATGACGACGTCCGCGACCATGATGTACGGGCACGTCGAGACCCTCGAGGAGCGCGTCGAGCACATGCGCAAGCTGCGCGAGCTGCAGGACGAGGTGCCCGGCTTCCGCGCCTTCATCTCGTGGACGTTCCAGCCGGACAACACCGAGCTGGGCAAGACCGTCAACCAGACGCCGACCTCGTTCGAGTACCTGCTCGTGCAGGCCGTCTCGCGCCTCTACTTCGACAACATCCCGCACATCCAGTCGTCCTGGGTGACGCAGGGAATGAAGATCGGCCAGGTCGCGCTGCACTTCGGCGCTGACGATCTCGGCTCGATCATGCTCGAGGAGAACGTCGTCTCGAGCGCCGGCACGACCTACCGGGCCACCTCCGAGGACTTCTGCCGGGTGATCCGCAA
>CAZPQP010000277.1:0-2321 GCA_964588635.1 uncultured Bifidobacterium sp. | reverse complement strand
CTCGAGGTGGCTCGGTCGGAAACGACCGATTCACCTCGAGGTGATCCCGTCGCCTACGTGGATCAACTGCGCCAGCAGTGGCATAGGCCTCCGAGGCACCTTGGAACCCCGCGACGCGATGACCTCGAGGTGAATCGGTCTATTCAGACCGAGCCACCTCGAGGTCTTCGCGTCGTCATCGGCCGTTAGGAGCAGGGTTTGCAGGCGGGAGCGGGAAGCCACACCCATGCCCGAGCTCCGCTCGACCATAGGTGTCCCGCACTGCGTGCGGGACACCTATAATGATCGCTGATATGCGCCTTCCCTCCTGGCATCGCGTGGGTCATATGGCGGCCGACGCGGCCGTCGCCGCCGTCGCCTGGTGGCTCGCCTTCCAGCTCCGCTTCGACGTCGTGCCGATCTGGGCGAACACGCTGTTCTGGGCGACGCTGCCGTGGGTCGTCGTCCTGACCGTCGCCGTGTTCGTGCTGAACGGGCTGTACACGCGCTGGTGGCGCTACGTCTCGCTGCGTGATGTGCGCCTGCTGCTGCGGGCATCGGCGATCGCCCTCGTCGTCGTCGCGCTCTACGCGAACCTGTTCCCGCCGGTCGCCGCGACGCCGCCGCGCGGCGTCCTCGTCATCTGGTTCCTGCTGCTCCTGCTCGGCACCGTCGGGGTCCGTGCCGTGGCGCGCACCATCCTCGAGGGCCGCGGCACGCTGTTCCCGCGTGGGCGCGAGGTGATCGTCGTCGGCGC
The DNA here is from genome assembly GCA_964588635.1 of uncultured Bifidobacterium sp. Taxonomy (GTDB): domain Bacteria; phylum Actinomycetota; class Thermoleophilia; order Gaiellales; family F1-60-MAGs149; genus F1-60-MAGs149. The sequence goes on along the minus strand of CAZPQP010000277.1, from coordinate 1,585 downwards.
TGGCGACGCCGGCTCCGTGATCGTCCGCGAGATGCTCGCCAACCGCTCGCTGCGCATGACGCCGATCCGCCTCTGTGACGACGATCCGCGCAAGCAGGGCATGCGGCTCCACGGCGTCAAGGTCGACGGCACCACGCACGATCTGGCAGGCATCCTCAAGGCCTCGCCGCCGGATGAGGTCGTGATCGCCATGCCGGGCGCCGACGGCACGGCGCGCCAGCGCGTCGTGGATGCCTGCCGCCGCGCCAGCGTGCCGGTCAAGACGCTGCCGGGCCTGTACGACCTGCTCGACGGGGACCCGACCCTGCTGCGCCGCCTGCGCGAGGTCCAGGTCGAGGACATCCTCGGCCGCCAGCCCGTCAACCTCGACCTCGCGTCGATGGGCGGCTACCTCGCCGGCCAGTCGGTCGTCGTGACCGGCGCCGGTGGGTCGATCGGCTCCGAGCTCGTGCGGCAGATCAGCCGCCTTTCGCCCGCACGGCTGACGCTGATCGACCACGCCGAGGACAACCTGTTCCAGATCGACCAGTGGCTCCGCGAGCACGAGATCGGCAACGTCCACTCGTGCGTGGCCGACGTCAAGGACGCCGACCGGATGCGCAAGATCATCGCCGAGGCGCAGCCGAACGTGATCTTCCACGCCGCCGCCTACAAGCACGTGCCGCTGATGGAGATCAATCCGTTCAGCGCGCTGCGCAACAACGTCCTCGCCACGCGTGCGCTTGCCGAGATCGCCGCCGACGCGGGCGTCGAGCGCTTCGTGCTGGTGTCGACCGACAAGGCGGTCATCTCGGAGACTGCGATGGGCGCCTCGAAGGCGCTCTGCGAGTACGTGGTCGAGGCCGAGGCGCAGGAGCGCCCGGGCACGCGCTTCATGGCCGTCCGCTTCGGCAACGTGCTCGGCTCGTCCGGCTCCGTGATTCCGACGTTCCGCCGCCAGATCCTCGAGGGCGGACCGGTGACGGTGACGGATCCGGAGATGACGCGGTTCTTCATGACGATCCCGGAGGCCGTGCAGCTGATCGTGCAGGCCGGCGGCGTCGGCCAGTCGGGCGACGTCTTCGTCCTCGACATGGGCGATCCGGTGCGGATCATGGATCTCGCGCAGGACATGATCCGCCTGATGGGCCGCGAGCCCGGCAAGGACATCGAGATCAGCGTGATCGGCCGTCGCCCCGGCGAGGTGCTGCACGAGCGGCTCTTCGCCGATGACGAGTCCGTCGAGCGCACGCACCATGACAAGCTGATGCGCGCTCGCCGCGGTCGCATCGACGCGGCCTGGCTGGCGTCCCGTCTCGACGAGATCGACCTGGCGCTGCAGCGCGGTGCCGATGCCGAGGCGCTCGACCTCTACTTCGCCACGGCCAAGGCGCCGTTGCGCGAGGGCGTCGCGACGCGGAAGGCGATCGACTGATGGACACCAAGCAGCTCGCCGCGCTCGTCGCCGTCGTCGACCGCTCCAGCTTCTCGCAGGCCGCCGAGCAGCTCGGGGTCACGCAGCCGGCGGTGTCGCTCGCGATCCGCTCGCTGGAGAAGCGCCTCGGCTGCCAGCTGATCGACCGCTCCGGCCGCGTCGTCGAGCCGA
>CAZPQP010000276.1:0-2327 GCA_964588635.1 uncultured Bifidobacterium sp. | reverse complement strand
GTCTCCCCCATCGCCTCGAAGGCGATCCGCTCGCTGCCGAGCTCGACCGCGGTCAGGCAGGTGCCGTTGACGGCGACGGAATCGCCCATGCCCACCTCGGGCGCGAGCGCCGGCATGCGGACGACGATGCGCGCACCGTTCTCCGCGGGCTGGACCTCCTCGACCTCGCCGACCTCCTGCACGATCCCGGTGAACATGGCGCCTCCCTCAGCGCGGCTCTCGCAGCCACGCATCGATCCACAGATCGTCACCGATCCGTTCGCACGACCATGCCGCCAGGCCGAGCGCGTCGCTCATCTGATCCGACGCGGAGCCGGTCTCGCCGATGATCCCGGGTGCGACGGGGTCGCCGAGCAGCTTGGGTGCGGTCACGACGATGATGCGGTCGAGCAGGTCGGCACCGAGCAGCGCGCCGGCCAGACCGGCACCGCCCTCGCACAGCACGGACTGGATGCCGCGCTCGTGCAGGAGCGCGAGGCCCGCGTGCAGATCGACGACCTCGGCGACCTCGATGCCCGTCGCGGCGACGGCGGCGCGACGCTCGGCGTCGGCGCCGGGAGCGCACAGCAGCAGGACGGGACCCTGTTCGACCGTCTGCGCCAGTCGCGAGGCCGCGCCGAGGCGCGCGGACCGATCCCACACGATGCGCAGCGGCTGGGTGGCGGCCGGCGGATCGCAATCGCGGGCGGTCAGCTCGGGATCGTCGGTCAGCGCCGTGCCCGAGCCGACCAGCACCGCGCCAGCCTCGGCACGCAGCTCGTGCACACGGGCGCGGGCCTCGGGGCCGGAGATCCAGCGGCTGTCGCCCGTGCGCGTGGCGGTCCGGCCGTCGAGCGTCTGCGCGGCCTTGTAGGTGACGTGTGGACGCCCGAGCGTCATCGCCGAGCGGAACCCGGCGTTCTGGCGTCGCGCCGCGATCGCCAGCGGATCGTCGTCATCGACGATGTCGACGGGGATGCCGGCGTCGGCGAGCTGCAGCAGCCCCTTGCCCGACGCGTGCGGTGCGGGGTCGTTCGACAGCACGACGACCCGCCCCACTCCCGCCGCGATCAGGGCGTCGGAGCACGGCGGCGTCCGCCCGTGATGCGCGCATGGCTCGAGCGTGACGTACACGGTCGCGTCGCGCGCGCCCTCCTGTGCCACATCGAGCGCCATCGCCTCGGCGTGTGCCGTACCCGGCGCGATGTGCCAGCCCTCGGCGACGACCGTGCCGTTGCGCGCGATGACGCAGCCGACGCGCGGGTTCGGCGCAGCGGTGCGCGCCCCGCGCTCGGCGAGCTCGAGCGCGCGCTGCAGCAGGAGCCGGTCGGCGTCGTCGATCACGCCCGTAGGGTACGCGAGCCGGCCTAGATCCGACCGCTCGGACCGCACAGCAGCGAGCGCCCGTCCCACGACGGGAGCGCAGCGCGCATCCGCGGCATCGGCTCGGCGGCCCTGCCGCTCTGCGTGACCGGCGTGCCGCGGAAGCACCCGATGATGTACGGGAACGTCGTCGTCGCGTGATAGCCGTAGGTGCCGTCGGGCTGCGTGCGTCCGTTGCACTTGTCGAGCGTCGTCGAACCGCCGGAGCGGTAGGTGTAGGCATCCCAGGCATTCCTCTTGGGGTTGCCCGTCTTGACGTAGCCGCTCTTCAACGTCGACTTCTTGGTGCAGGCCTTGTTCATGCAGGCCGCACCGGCGTAGATCGGGAAGCCGTCGAGGGCGTACCCGACGATCGTCTGCTTCGTGAAGCCACAAGCACTCGTCCAGCGCACCGCATGGTTGTGGTAGTCGGCGTTGTAGCCGGTGTGGCCGTAGCACGAATCGAGCAGCCCGTTGAAGACGGGATCCCCGTGCGCCTCATCGGGTGGCACCGGTCCCTCCTCCGGTCCGAAGAACGGGATGCCGGTCGTCGTGAAGCCCAGCGTTCCCATCCTGCCGTCGATCGACGTGGTCGAGACGGCGACCTTCGGGCTGAGCGGCACGCTCCACGACCAGGACTGCGCGGCGAGTCCGTTCGGCGTCTTCGCGACGTAGGTGTACGACGGCATGCCGTTCGAGGAGACCTTCAGGCGCGAGGAGGAGCAGCTGACCTTGACGCTCGGCTTCGCGTAGCCCGCGCCCGCGCCGGCCTTGCCGGAGAGGTCCGGGAAGACCGCAGTCGGGCAGGTCGCGGCGGCGCCGGCGGTCGGGACAGCCAGCATCAGCGCGATGCCGAGCACCACGCTGATCATGATCAGAACTCGACGGCGCATGACCTCTCCTCGGATGGGCTGGGCGAAGCCTACGGGATGCGCCCGCGAGGCGGCTTGGGAATCAGGCGATAGTCGCGCCGGCGGCGCGGACCT
>CAZPQP010000275.1:0-2333 GCA_964588635.1 uncultured Bifidobacterium sp. | reverse complement strand
GACGAGATCCTCGTCGACTGCCGCGACGGCATCGACGGGCAGATCCTGCCGACGATGACGGATGCGGATCTGAAGGACGTCGACTTCGACGCGCCGCACCCGATGACCGGCCCGATCTTCGTGAAGGGCGCCAAGCCCGGTGACGTGCTGCAGGTGGACATCCTCGAGGTGCGCACCGACACCTTCGGGTCGACCGCGATCGTGCCCGGCTTCGGCCTGCTCGCCGACCGCTTCCCCGACTACTTCCTCGTCACGTGGGGCCTGCACGACGGCTTCGCCACGAGCGGCCGCCTGCCCGGCGTGCGCATCCCCGCAGATCCGTTCGTCGGCGTGATCGGCGTGGCCCCGTCCGCCGAGCGCCTGGCCTTCTGGAACGAGCGCGAGGCCGCCGTCGGCGCCCTGCCGCCCACCGCCCACAGCGCCATTCCCGCGACGGAGCCGATCGCCTCGACGGGCGCGCGCACGATCCCGCCGCGCGAGCTCGGCGGCAACCTCGACGTGCCGCAGGTCCGCGCCGGCTCCACGATCTTCTTCCCCGTCGACGTCCCCGGCGCCCTGCTCTCGCTCGGCGACGTGCACTTCTGCCAGGGCGACGGCGAGGTCTGCGCGTTCGCGATCGAGACGCACGGCCAGGTCCGCATCCGCGTGACGGTGCTGCGCGACGTCAAGCACCGGCCGAACACGCCGCTGATCGAATCGACCGAGCCCGCCTTCCGCGCGCGCCGGCACGTCAGCACGACCGGCCTGCCGATCGATGGCCAAGGGCAGATCCGCCCGATGGACACCACGCTCGCCGCGCAGAACGCGATCGAGGCGATGATCCAGTGGCTGGGCGACGAAGTCGGCCTCAGCCGGGAGCAGGCCTACGTGCTCTGCTCCGCCACCGTCGACCTCCGCATCTCGGAGATCGTCGACGTGCCGAACCCCGTCGTGTCGGCCCTGTGCCCGCTCGACATCTTCACCGAGATCCGCGAGACCCGCGGATAATCCGACCACCACCAGGAGGAACACACATGGGCGTTGTCAAGGGCTGGGAAGGCCGCTTCTACGAGGACTTCGAGATCGGCGACGTGTACCGCAGCCGCATGGGCCGCACGATCTCCGAGGTCGACAACACGTGGTTCACGAACCTCACGATGAACACGAACCAGTCGCACTTCAACGCGCCGTTCGCCGAGGCCTCGCCGTTCGGCAAGATCCTCGTCAACTCGGCGTTCACGATCGCGCTCGTCACGGGCCTGTCGGTGACGGACGTCTCGGAGAACGCGATGGCGAACCTCGCCTGGGACGACATCAAGCTGCCGAACCCGGTCTTCGTCGGCGACACGCTGTGGTGCGAGTCCGAGGTCCTCGAGAAGCGCGAGTCGTCGAGCCGCCCGTACGTCGGCATCGTCGGCATCCGCTCGCGCGGCCTCAACCAGCGCAAGGAGGTCATCTGCGAGTTCCGCCGCAAGATGATGATCTACAAGCGCGAGGGCGCCAAGAGCCCCGAGGTCTTCCCCGTCACGGACACCGACTGGACCGTCTGATGCACGATCGGGCACACCTCAAGCAGGCGCCGGGCGCGTACTTCGACGCGGTCGACGCGAAGGACATGGAGGGCGCGCTCTCCTTCTTCGCCCCGGACGCCACCTTCACGATCCAGAGCGCCCACATCACGTTCGAGGGGCACGACGGCATCCGGAGCATGTTCGAGAACTTCTTCGGCGACTACTCCCACATCGAGCACAACATCACGAACATCGTGGTGGACGAGGCCGAGGGGAAGGCGTCGACCGAGCAGTCGTGTCCGCACGTCAAGACGGACGGCGAACTCGACCACGTGATCACGTGCAACTTCTTCGACTTCGCGCCGGACGGGAAGTTCCAGCGCGTGATCGTGTGGATCGACGGCGTCTCGCCGCTGAGGGACTGATCGTGTCCCTCCGTGCGCGGCTCCAGAGCGGTGAGATCCTCGTCGCCCCCGGCGCGTACGACGCCCTCACGGCCCGCCTGCTCGAGCAGGCGGGCTTCGAGGCCGTCTACCGCGGCGGCTACGCGGCCTCGGCCGCGGCGTTCGCGCTGCCCGACCTCGGCATCACGACGCTGACCGACATGGTCGATCACCTCCGTCGCATGACGAACGCGATCGACGTGCCGGTGATCGCCGACGCGGACACGGGCTACGGCGAGGTGCCGCAGGTCGTGCACACCGTCCACGAGCTCGAGGCCGCCGGCGCGGCCGCGATCCAGTTCGAGGACCAGGTGTTCCCGAAGCGCTGCGGGCACATGGAGGGCAAGAAGGTCATCCCCGCCGAGGAGATGGTGATCAAGCTGCGCGCCGCGCTCGACGC
>CAZPQP010000274.1:0-2358 GCA_964588635.1 uncultured Bifidobacterium sp. | reverse complement strand
GGCCGACACGTGGACGCTGACGGAGACCGGCCCCGCCGGCTACGCCGCCAGCGCCTGGACGTGCGTCGGTGGCACGCAGCTCGGCTCGACGATCGCGGTCGCGATCGGCGGCGAGGCGACCTGCACGATCACCAACGACGACACGCCGGTGATCGCACCGCCGGTCGTCGCTCCGCCGGCGATCGTGCGCGGCACCGTGCGCATCGCGGGTCCCGAGGGCTGCATCCTCGGCAGCACGGTCACCACCCGGGTGATCGGCCGCAACATCGCCCGCGTGGTCTTCCGCCGCGACGGCCGTGTGGTCAAGCAGCTGCCGGGCAAGGGCAAGGGCGTCCAGACGTTCGTCCTCGCGACGCGCCTCGGCCCGCTCGACAACGGCGTCCACACGGTCACCGCCCGCGTGACCTTCGCCGCCGGGGCGACGCCCAAGGCCAAGACGGTCACGCACCGCTTCGCCCTCTGCCGTTCCCTGCCCGTCACGGGCTGATCCGGTACGGCCAGCGCCTGGAGCCCGCCGGTCCCTCATCGAGGCCGGCGGGCTCCTCTGGCGCTTCGCGACGTATCCCCGTCGCGATGTCGCACAACTGGCTTGACGAAAGGAGCCGACATGCACTCGCTCGACGACCGCCTCGAGGAGCCGATTCCGCTGCGACCCGAGCACCGCCAACCTCCCGCGCATCCGATCCGCCGCTTCGGCTCCGCCAGCCTCGATCGCCACGGTGCGGTCATCGGGTGCGACGAGATCTGGGAGCGGGAGATCGGGGCGCCGGTCGGCTCCCGCATCGACGCCGCCGTCTGCGCCGCCGACGCGCCGTACCTGCTCTCGCTGCTCGCGAAGACGGATGACGGCCTCTCGGTCGCCGTCCGTACCGGCTACCGCGACTCCGACGTCTCCATCCTCCTGCATCTCGAGGGTGCGTTCCGCAACGGTGCATGGCACGTGATCGGCATGCCGACCTTCCTGCCGCGCCACACCGACGTCGAACGGTCGGCCGGGGTGGGAGAGGGCATCGATCCGCTGACGGGCCTGCTCGACCGCGGGGGGTTCGAGGCCGTGCTCGCGGATGCCCTGCAGCGGTGCGCACAGGGCGACAGCGCGGCGCTGCTCCTGATCGACCTCGACGGCTTCAAGCGCTTCAACGACCTCTACGGCCACAGCATGGGCGATCAGCTGCTGAAGGCCATCGGCCTCCGTCTCGACGAGGCCCTGCGCGACGGCGATCGCGCCGCGCGCTTCGGCGGCGATGAATTCGCGGTGATCCTCCGGCGTGCCACGCAGCTCGACGCGCGCATCGCGGCCGAGCGCGTGCTGTCGGCCGTGCGCTGCGCCCGCGCCTCCGATCTCGAGCTGATGGCGGGCGTGCACGCCAGCATCGGCATGGTCGTGCTGCGACCGGGCGAGGAGCTTGCCGCCGACGAGGCGATGACGCGCGCCGATCTCGCGTTGTACGAGGCGAAGGCGACGGGACGCGGCGGCGTCGCCGAGTACCCCTCTGGCGATCCCGATGCCGCCGTGCGCATGCGCATTCGCATGACGTGGGGTCAGCGCCTCCACCGCGCCATCGAGCGTGATCGTCTCGAGCTGCATGCGCAGCCGATCGTCGATCTCCACTCGGGGGCGCTCACCGGGTGCGAGCTCGTGCTCTTCCTGCACGACGGCGACGAGCTCGTGCACGTCGACGCCTTCCGCGAGCACGCGATTCGCGCGGGACTGATCGACCGCGTCGATCAGTGGCTGCTGCGTCGCGTGGTCGAGATCGCCGCCGACGCGGAGCTGCCTCTGGCCGACGTGCCGCTGGGCATCGGCGTGACGAGTGCCGCACTCGACGATCGCTCGCTCACGGCGAGGCTCCACAACGAGCTCTCGGCCGCCGGGGTCGATCCGCGGCGCATCGTGCTCCAGATCCGCGACAGCGCCGTGGCGCATCTGCCGCTGGCGCGCGACACGGCGCTCGGTGTCCGGCGCCTCGGCGTCGGCATCGCGCTCGACGGGTTCGGCGGACGGACGGGATCGCTGCTCGCGCTCCGCGAGCTGCCGTTCACCCAGATGCGCCTCGATCCGACCTTCGCCGCGACGGACGGCACAAGCGCCCTCGACGACACCGTCGTCGCGTATGCGGTTGGCGTCGGCACCGAGTTCGGGCTCGACGTGGTGGCGACGGGCGTCGAGACGCCGGCCGATGCGGCACGGGTGCGCGAGCTGGGCGTCGGGTTCGGCGAGGGCGGCCTCTTCGGCGGGCCCCAGCCGCTCACCGCCGCGCTCGCGTTTCCGCGCCCCGAGCGCCTGCTCTGAACGCGCCCGCGCTGCGATAGGCAGGACGATGATCCGTCCCGCTCACCTCGGCCGCACCACGGCGC
>CAZPQP010000273.1:0-2366 GCA_964588635.1 uncultured Bifidobacterium sp. | reverse complement strand
GTTGACGCAGAAGTGCTTGGCGTCCTCCTCGTTCTTGACGACCGGCTCGCCGCAGGCGGGACAGTCGGACGGCATCTTGAAGACCTGCTCCTTGCCGGTGCGATCCTCGAGCACGGGGCCGATCACCTGCGGGATCACGTCGCCGGCCCGCTGCACGATGACGGTGTCGCCGACGCGGATGTCCTTGCGGTTGATGTCCTCCTCGTTGTGCAGCGTGGCGTGCCGCACGACGACGCCGCCGACCTCGACGGGCTCGAGCTCGGCGAACGGGTTGAGGGCGCCGGTGCGCCCCACGTTGATCTCGATCCCGAGCAGCTTCGTGGTGCGCGTGGTCGGCGGGAACTTGAAGGCGATCGCCCAGCGCGGGTCGCGGCCGACCGAGCCGAGCGTGGCCTGCAGCGCGAGGCTGTCGACCTTCACGACCGCGCCGTCGATGTCGTAGCCGAGCGCCTCGCGATCGTGCTCGATCGCGTGGCAGGCCTCGCGCACGGCCTCGATGCCCGTCATCGTGGCGATCCGCGGGTTGACGGGGAAGCCGCGCGCGGCGAGCCACTGCAGCGCCTCGTGGTGCGAGTGGAACTCGATGCCCTCGAGCGCGCCGATCGCGTAGCTCCAGAACGCCAGCGGGCGCTCCGCGGTGATCGCCGGGTCGAGCTGGCGCAGCGAGCCGGCGGCGGTGTTGCGCGGGTTCATGTAGACGGGGAGCCCGGCATCGAGGCGCTCCTCGTTGAGGCGCTTGAACGCCTCGAGCGGGATGTAGCACTCGCCGCGCACCTCGATCAGCGCCGGCGGAGCGGGATCGTCGATCGACAGGGGCACCGCGCGGATCGTGCGCACGTTGGCCGTGACGTCCTCGCCCGCTTCGCCATCGCCGCGCGTGACGGCGCGCTCGAGCAGGCCGTCGCGGTACACCAGCGACAGCGCGAGCCCATCGATCTTGGGCTCGACGACGAAGGCGGGCTCGCCCTCGTGCCCGGCCGCCTCGAGCAGCTTCTGCAGGCGCAGGTCCCACGCCAGCAGCTCGTCGTCGTCGCGCGCGTTGGCGAGCGACAGCATCGGCAGCAGGTGACGCACCTCGGTGAAGCCGCCGGAGACGCCGCCGCCGACGCGCTGCGTGGGCGAATCGGCGCGCACGAGCGACGGGTCGGCCGACTCGAGCTCGCGCAGCTCGCGCAGCGCGGCGTCGTACGTGGCGTCGTCGACGACGGGCGCATCCTGCAGGTAGTAGGCGCGATCCCACGCGCGCAGCTGGTCGGTCAGCTCCTCCACGCGCTTGGCGCTCATCCGGCCAGCACCTCGAGCAGCTCGGCGGGCGTGTCCACGATCGCCAGCGGGTCCTCGACGGCGAGGGCCTCCCGCGTGAAGACGCCCCACGTCACGCCGATCGCGGCGCAGCCGGCGGCGTTGGCCGACTGCAGGTCGAACGGCGAGTCGCCGATGTAGACGGCCTGCTCGGGCGTGGCGTCGAGGCGCTCGAGCGCCTTCAGCACGGGCGCGGGATGCGGCTTGTGCACCGGCGTGTCCTCGGTGGTGATGATCACGTCCCAGACGATCGGCGAGGGCAGCGCGTCCCAGGCGAGATCGACGGCGTCCTTCATCTTCGACGTGACGATGCCGAGCCGCGCACCCTCCTCCTCGAGCTCGACGAGCAGCTCCTCCATGCCGTCGTAGCGCCGGATCAGCCGCGCCGTGTTGGCGTGGTTCCAGCGTCGGTACGTATGGAACAGCTCCTCCGCGTTCTCGGGGCTGAACTTCTCCATCTGCTCCATCAGCGGCGTGCCGATGCCCGCCATGATCTCCTCGTCCGACGGCGCCTCCCCCAGGACCTCGCGCAGGGCGTGCTCGTGCGAGGCGCGGATCAGCTCGACGGTGTCGAGGACGGTGCCGTCGAGGTCGAACAGGACGACGGGCCAGCGAAGGGCGTGCATTGGGGCAACGTAGCGCGCCAATCCAACGGCGTTCCGCCATCGAAAGGGATGACAACCCGTTCTACCCTATCCCCGATGCCCAACGCCGATCTCACCCCCCTGCAGCGCCAGATCTACTGGTCGGCGCCCTCGCCGGTGATCGAGCGCGGCCGCCGCCGCACGGCGTTCGGCCTCCTCCTCGTGCTCGGCGTCGAGCGCCTGCTGCGCGAGGGCCGTCTGCGCGGTCCGCAGACCCGTCTGGCGATGGCGCAGGCCCAGGCCGCGCGCCTGCTGGCCGCTCCCGTGACGGGTGCGGCCTGGAAGACGCGCCGCGGCGACGTCCTCCGCATGGAGGGCGATGAGCTCGCCGCCGCCCTCGTGGCGAAGGCCACCGGCGACCAGACCGACCTCTCCGCCGGTGCCTGCCTGATCGCCTCCTGCGACCTCCTCGACGAGATC
>CAZPQP010000272.1:0-2373 GCA_964588635.1 uncultured Bifidobacterium sp. | reverse complement strand
ACGTGATCCGCGAGTGCGCCGCCGAGTGCGAGCGTCCCGTGCTGCTCTTCAGCGGTGGCAAGGACTCGATCGTCCTCGCGCACCTCGCGGTCAAGGCGTTCGCCCCCGCGGGGCTGCCGTTCCCGCTGATGCACGTCGACACGGGGCACAACTTCCCCGAGGTGATCGAGTATCGCGACCGCTTCGTCGCCGAGATCGACGAGCAGCTGATCGTCGCCTCCGTCCAGGACTCCATCGACCGCGGCCGCGTGCAGGACGAGGTGGGTCCGCGATCGAGCCGCAATCGCCTGCAGACCACGACGCTGCTCGACGCGATCGCCGAGCACCGCTTCGACGCCTGCTTCGGTGGCGCCCGTCGCGATGAGGAGCGCAGCCGCGCCAAGGAGCGGTTCTTCAGCCACCGCGATGCCTTCGGCCAGTGGGACCCGCGCAACCAGCGCCCCGAGCCGTGGACGATCTACAACACCAAGCTGCGCACGGGTGAGCACTTCCGCGTGTTCCCGCTGTCCAACTGGACCGAGATCGACATCTGGGCCTACATCGAGCAGGAGGGGCTCGCGCTCCCCTCGATCTACTTCGCCCACGAGCGCGAGGTGTTCGAGCGGGACGGCATGCTGCTCGCCGCCGTGGAGGAGGTCGAGCGCTATCCGCACGAGACGGTCTTCACCGAGACGGTGCGGTTCCGCACGGTCGGCGATATGTCGTGCACCGGCTCGATCCTGTCCACCGCGTCGACGGTCGCCGAGGTCCTGCAGGAGACGCGCGACTCCGACGTCTCCGAGCGCGGTGCGTCGCGTGCCGACGACAAGACGTCCGAGGCCGCCATGGAAGACCGCAAGCGAAACGGGTACTTCTGATGCCGGTCGAGACGCCCATGCTCCACGTCGTCGCGGTGGGGTCCGTCGATGACGGCAAGTCCACGCTGATCGGCCGCCTGCTGCACGACACCGGGCACCTCACCAGCGACCAGATCGAGGCCGTCGCCGAGGCGAGCCGCAAGCGCGGCCGCAAGGGCATCGACCTCGCGCTGCTCACCGACGGCCTGCGCGCCGAGCGCGAGCAGGGCATCACGATCGATGTCGCCTACCGCTCGTTCGACGCCAATGGCCGTCGCATCCTGCTCGGCGACGCGCCCGGGCACGTGCAGTACACGCGCAACATGGTGACGGCCGCTGCGGGCGCTGACGCCGCGATCCTCCTGGTCGATGCGAAGAACGGCACGACGGCGCAGACCCGTCGCCACCTCGCGATCTGCGGGATGCTCGGCGTGCGCGATGTGATCGCCTGCGTCAACAAGATCGACCTCGTGGACTACGACGAGGCCCGCTTCCACGAGATCGCCGACGAGCTCGTGGCGTCCGCAGCCGCGATCAACGGCCCGCGCATCACCCCGATTCCGCTCTCCGCCCTCAACGGCGTCAACCTCACCGAGCGCTCGCCCGAGACGCCCTGGTACGACGGACCGACCGTGCTCGACGTTCTCCATGACCTCGACCCGCCTGTGGCCGAGACCGCGTTTCGCATGCCCGTGCAGTGGGTCGTTCGGCACGACGATGGCGAGCGCGACATCCGCGGACTCGCCGGCCGGATTGACAGCGGCGTGGTGACGGTGGGCGATGAGATCGTCGCGCTGCCCTCCGGCGCCACGAGCCGCATTGCGAAGATCGACGTGCTCGGCGACGAGCGCGAGTCGGCGACGGCACCCCTCAGCGTCACGCTGCACCTCGAGACCGACATCGACGTCTCGCGCGGCGATGTGATCGCGCTCGCCGCGATGCCGCCGCAGGTCGCGTCGCGCCTGCGCGCCACGGTCGCGTGGCTCGACGAGCAGCCGCTGACGGTGCCCGCGCGCCTTGAAGCGCGGCAGGGCGCACGTACCGTGCCGGTCATCGTCGAGGAGCTGCACGAGCGGCTCGAGCTCGAGACGATGCAGCACGTCCCGGCGGAGATACTCGAGGCGAACGACCTCGGCATCGTCTCCGTCCTCGCCGCCCAACCACTGGTGATCGAGCCCTACGGCGAGAACCGCGCCATGGGCAGCATGGTGCTGATCGATCCGGCGACGAACCGCACCGTTGCGGCGGTCATGGTCGAGCAGGTGCTTGCGGGCGCCTGAAGCCGGGGGGCGGACACCGCATCCGCGCGGTTGTGATGTCCGGATTGCGTCCGGCTTTCGCCTTGCCGTCGGGGGAAGGACCTGCGGTCCTCCGCCGACGGCGGCCTACAGACCCTTCTTGGCTTTATCCAATCGCCGACGCAGGTTCGGATCGAGCTCGACCTTGCGCAGGCGGACGGCGTCGGGGGTGACCTCAACGCATTCGTCCTCGGCGATGAACTCGAGCGCCTGCTCGAGCGAGAGGTGGCGCGGCGGCG
>CAZPQP010000271.1:0-2398 GCA_964588635.1 uncultured Bifidobacterium sp. | reverse complement strand
ACCGAGACGCCGAAGGATCGCCTGCCGCTCGGCCGTGCCGCCTTCCTCGGCACCGTGGCCGCGGGCGCCGTCGGCCTCGTGGCGATCTCCCGTCTCGGCGGCATGGGCGTCGGGAATCTGGTCGCCAGCGCCGGCAACGTCGTTCCGGGCATGGAGCAGATCGTGCCCACCGGCGGCTGGCGCATCTACAACGTGCAGGATCCGATGCCGACGTTCGATCCCGCGTCGTACACCCTGACGATCGACGGCGAAGTCGAGAATCCGGTCCGGCTGACGTGGAGCGACGTGCAGGACACGCCGATGGTCACCAACGTCAGCGACTTCCACTGCGTCACGGGCTGGTCCGTCGAGAACGTGCACTGGAAGGGCATCACGCCCGCCACGGTCCTCGACCTCGTCAAGCCGAAGGCGACCGCCAAGCACGTCAACTTCCAGTCGCTCGAGGAGCCGTACTTCGACCAGCTGACGATGGAGCAGTTCCAGCTGAAGGACGTCCTGCTCGCGACCGAGATGGATGGCATGCCGCTGAAGCGCGTGCACGGTGCGCCGCTGCGCCTCGTGATTCCGCAGATGTACGGGTACAAGGGCGTCAAGTGGCTCTCGCACATCACCTTCGAGCAGGAGCCGACCCGCGGCTACTGGGAGACCCGCGGCTACGACGCCGACGCCTGGGTGGGGCGCGATGTCTACCACTAGCCCGCTGCGCGAGACGACCGCAGCCGCACAGCCCCGGATTCGCCGCTTCACCGGCGCCCAGCGCCTGCTGCACCTGGTGCTCGCGGTGACGTTCTTCGGGATGCTCTGGACCGGCCTGTGCCTGTGGTCGCCGGCACTCGCGGAGGTCATGAACCGCCCCCTCGCCAAGCAGTGGCACCTGTGGTTCGCCATCGCGCTCGGTGTCGCCTTCGTCGGCATCCTGGTCCTGCGCCCGCGCGACGTGACGGCCTTCGCGAAGGAGGTCGACACGCTCGACCGCGCGGACCGGGAGTGGCTGCGGGGCGGCGTGCGGCGCATCGTCAGCCACGAGGGTGCACCGGAGCAGGGCTGGCTCAACGCCGGCCAGAAGCTCAACACCGCGATCACGATCGGCCTGATGGTCGTGCTGGCGTTCACGGGCATCCTGCTCTGGCTCGGAGAGCAGAACACCGCGCTCCGGTTCAGCGGCACCGTCGATGTGCACGACATCGCGACCATCCTGATCGTGCTCCTGACCTGCGGCCACCTCTACCTCGCACTCGTCAACCGCGCGACGCGCGCCTCGCTGAGCGGCATGGTCGACGGCACCGTCGACCGCGAGTGGGCCCGTGCGAACCACGGCCGCTGGGTGGCCGAGCTCGAGGCGGAGACGCCTGACCGAACTTCCTGACTGGTTGATCAGTCAGGGACGCGATCGGGTTCCCTATCCTTGGCGCGTCAGGACGGGAGGAACCCATGATCGACTGCGATGTCCACGTGCAGATCACGCACCCCGAGGAGATCCTCAAGTACATCGATGCGGCCGAGCGCGACTGGTACCGCAACCAGTCCTACCTGCTCGGACTGCCCGGCTATCCCTGGTCGAACCCGTCGACCTGGTTCCGCGGCGACCTCGCCGTCGATGAGACCGGCATGCCCGGCGGCAACGCCGCGATCGTCGCCAAGGAGGTCCTCGACGACCAGGGCGCCGACCTCGGCATCCTCACCGCCGACGACGCCCTCAGCGTCGGGCTGATGGAGAACGCCTACCGCGCCGCAGCGCTCGCGCGCGCCCACAACGACTGGCTCCGCGAGGACTGGTTCCCCCACGACGACCGCTTCCGCGGCTCGATCATCGTGCCGTCGCAGGATCCCGTCGCCGCCGTCGCCGAGATCGAGCGCTGCGCAGGCGACCGCCGCTTCGTGCAGGTGCTCCTCGCCGGTGGCAGCGAGCGCCCCTACGGCGATCCCCGCTACCTGCCGATCCTCGAGGCCGCCGCGGCCAACGGCCTCGCCGTCGCGATCCACTCGGGCATGGAGGGGATGGGACTCGCCCACCAGCCGAGCGGCGCCGGCGCCCCGACGTTCTACATCGAGTGGCACACCATCGGCTCGGCCTGCTCGATCATGGCGCACCTGATGTCGCTGCTCACGCACGGCACCTTCCGCCGCGTGCCCGACCTCAAGGTCCTGCTGATCGAGGGCGGCATCGCCTGGCTGCCCGGCATGCTCTGGCGCCACGACACGAACTGGCGCGGCCTCCGCGACGACACGCCGTGGCTCGACGAGCCGCCGAGTGAGACGATGAAGCGCCACATCCGCTTCGCCACGCAGCCGCTCGAGCACACCGACGGCAACGACGAGCTGCTCTGGCAGATGCTCGCCGCCGTCGGCGCGCCCGACATCCTCTGCTACTCGTCCGACTACCCGCACTGGGACGGCG
>CAZPQP010000270.1:0-2400 GCA_964588635.1 uncultured Bifidobacterium sp. | reverse complement strand
CCCGTCGCCGACGTCTGCCTGCGCTACCTCGCGCAGATCGAGGAGGAGGGCGAGATCGATCTGGAGAGCGCCAGCGAGTTCCTCGTGCTCGTCGCGGCGCTGCTCGAGCTGAAGATCCGCCTGCTGCTCACGCCCGACGAGGTCGACGACATGCCGGACGCGCAGGAGGCGGCCGAGGAGCTGGCCGCGCGCCTGGCCGAGTACGCGCGCGCCCAGGCCGCCGCGCAGTGGCTCTCCGACCGGCTCGACGAGGTCGGCCGCCGCGTCTTCCGCGATGGCCCGCCGGCGCTGCGGCCGCCGCGCCCGCAGCTCGAGGACGAGGCGGGCACCGGCGATCCCGACCTGCTCGTGGCCGCGCTGCGCCTCGCGATCACGCGCACCGAGGAGTCGGCCCAGCCGATCCACGTCCTGCGCCGCCGCATCCCGCTCGCCCGCCTGCTCGACCACGTGCGTCGCGCGGTGCGCGAGACCGGCACCTGCTCGTTCGACGACGCCGTCAAGGGCCTCGGGCGCGCCGAGCAGGCCGCGGCCTTCTGGGCCGTGCTCGACCTGATCCGCGGCGGCGAGGTCGTGGCGGAGCAGGACGCGCCGTTCGCGCCGATCCGCATGCGGCTCGCCACCCGTCAGCTCGCGTCGGTGCCCTCGGCGGCATGAGCGTCGAGCCGCGACACGTCGCCAACGCGCGGGTCATCGAGGCGCTCCTGTTCATCACCTCGGAGCCGCTCGACGAGCGCACGCTCGCGGGTGCGTCGAACCTGTCCGAACCCGACGTCGAGGAGGCCCTGCAGCTCGTCGGACAGCGCCACGCCGAGGGCGTCTCCGGCGTCGTGCTGGAGCGCGTGGCCGGCGGCTGGGCCCTGCGGGCCGCCGACGAGACCGCCGTGGCGTGCGCCCGACTGCTCGACCAGCTCTCGCAGCGCCCGCTCTCGCGAGCCGCCCTCGAGACGCTCGCCGTCGTGGCGTATGCCGGGCCGGTCAGCCGTCCCGAGATCTCGCGCATCCGCGGCGTGGCCGCCGACAACCCGATCAAGAGCCTGCTCGAGCGCGGTCTGATCGAGGAGGCCGGCCGGTCGGATCGCCCCGGCAACCCCATCCTGTACCGCACGACCGTGCGCTTCGATCGCGTGTTCGGACTGGAGGAGGGACGCCACTCGCTGCCGCTGCTCGAGGAGCTCGGCGACGATCTGCCGGACGCCGCCGAGGTGCGCGATCGCCTGCAGGCGATGGCCGCCACGCAGGCCGTCTCGATCGAGGAGCCCGGTGCCGTCGGAGCGGCCGAGACCGCGGCGGTCGCCGCCGAGGACGACGCGGCGCCCGCTGCTGCCGAGGCGGCCGACGCCGCACCCGACGGCACAGCCTGAGACACTGCGGCCGTGGCTGACTCCGCGGCATCCTCGATCCGGCTCAACAGGTTCCTCGCGCAGAGCGGCGTGGCGTCCCGACGCGGCGCCGACGCGCTGATCGCGGAGGGGCGCGTCACGATCAACGGCACGATCGCGCAGGCGGGCTCGCAGGTCGTGCCCGGGGCGGTCGTCGCCGTCGATGGGAAGCCCGTCGAGGCCGAGCGCCTGACGTACATGGTGCTGAACAAGCCCGTCGGCTACGTGACGACGATGAGCGATCCCGAGGGACGCCCGACCGTGATCGATCTGCTCGACGTCGTCGAGCGCGTCGTGCCCGTCGGGCGCCTGGACGCGATGACGAGCGGGCTCCTGCTGCTGACGAACGACGGCGATCTGGCCCACCGGCTCGCGCACCCCCGACACGGCGTGCCGAAGACGTACCGCGCGATCGTGCGCGGCCTGCCCGGCTCCGCGGCGCTGCGCAAGCTCACGCAGGGCGTGCATCTCGACGACGGCCGCACGCGGCCGGCCGAGGTCACGATGATCGCCGCACGCTCGGGTGGGGCGGAGCTCGAGATCACCATCAAGGAGGGGAGGAACCGCCAGGTGCGCCGCATGTGCGCTGCCGTCGGGTATCCCGTGATGGAGCTCGAGCGCATCGCCTACGGGCCGCTGACGCTCGGTCGGCTCGGCGTCGGCACGTGCCGCGCGCTCAAGCCGCACGAGCTCGAGGCGCTGCGGGCCGCGGCAAGCGGCGGCTGAAAACCCGACCCACGGTATCCTTCGGTCTCGTGAGTGCAGCACCCGCCACCGGAGCCCCCGAGCTCATCGTCGTCATGCGCTCCTCCGCCACCGCGGAGGAGGTCCAGCACGTCATCTCGCTGATCGAGGGCGCGGGCGCCGGCGTGCACGTGGACGCGGGCGGCGAGGGCACCGTGATCGGCGCCATCGGCGACCGCGCGATCGTCGCGGGCCTGCCGCTCGAGGCCGTTGACGGCGTCGAGCGCGTCGTGCCGCTGCGCAAGGAGTACAAGCGCGTCTCGCGCGAGTTCCGCTC
>CAZPQP010000269.1:0-2413 GCA_964588635.1 uncultured Bifidobacterium sp. | reverse complement strand
CGACGGGATAGAGGCTCGACAGCACGACGGCGACGCTGAGGTTGCCGAGCGAGGTCGCGTAGGCGAACCCGACGAACGCCGCGGTGTCCATCAGGCCGACGGGCGCGATGGCCGTGAACGACCCGCGCGGCGCGGACGTGGAACCGCGCCGCAGCCCGATCGCGAGCACGATCAGGAGCAGCGGCAGGCCGAAGGAGCGCTGCATCGTCACGCCCCACAGGGGGGATTCCGCGGCGAGCTGGTCCATGCTCACGTAGAAGAGCGTGAGAATCGCCACGCCGACCAGTGCGATCGGGACGGCGCCGTACTTGCCGTGCTTGAGGTCGCGCTCGCCCGCGTGCCGGCTGACGAGCACCACGCCCGCGATGGCCACGGCGATACCGGCGAGCTGGACGGCCGTGGGACGTTCACCGAGCATCGTCACGGCGATCACCGCCGGCCCGGCGGAGGAGCAGGCGAAGATCGGGGCGATCACGCCGATCGGCCCCCGCGCCAGGGCGATGAAGAACACGACGTGCCCGACGGAGCCGGTGATGCCGGCGATCACGGCCCACGGGAGGTGGTCCCAGCCCGGGAAGGCATCGCCGACGAGGAGGAGCGCGGCGAGGACCGGCACCATGCCGACGATTTCCGAGTAGACGGCGACGAGCAGCGGGCTGTAGGCGCGGGCGCGCAGTGCGCCGACGAAGTCGGCCACACCCCACGTCGTGGCCGCACCGAGCGAGAGCACCAGCGTCCACATGCCGGGCAGCGTATCGGTCGGGCTACGGCGCCACGCCGAGCGCGTCGGCGAGACCGAGCCGCACGTCGTGCATGTTCTCGAACGGGATGTACGGGTAGCCCTCGCGCTCGAGATGCGTGATCAGGCTGTCGCGGGCGAAGCGCACCTCGGCGTCCTCGGCGGCGCAGAGATCGGAGTAGCCGTCGCCGACGTACGCCACGCGACGTCCATCGGCGAGCATCGCGACCTCGTCGCGCTTGCAGCGCTCGCCGCAGTGGTCGCACAGGGCGCGCTCGCGGAAGCGGACGCGCATGCCGTCGGGGCCGAACTCGACCTCGTGGGCGCTCACGCGCAGGTCGAAGCCGTGCGCCTGCAGGATCGCGTGGATCAGCGACTCGAAGCCGGCGGACACGACGATCGGCTCGATGTCGTGCGCAGCGCAGAAATCGAAGAGCTCTCGGGCGCCGGGCCGGATGGCGACGGTGTCGACGAGGAAGCCGGTGATCTCCTCGCGCGTGGCGGTGATGTTGGCGATCTGCTGCGCGAGGCACGCGTCGAGGGTGATCTCGCCGCGCGCCAGCGCCTGGTCGGCGGCCTCGAAGTCCTCGGGCGCCCAGCGCGCCGAGAACCAGTCGACGGTGTCGTGCGTGGCGAGCGTGCCGTCGAAGTCGATCGCGAGCAGCATGCTCATGCCGCGGGCTCCTCGTCAGGGGCGAGCGCGCGCAGCTCGTCGCGCGGGATCGCGAGGTCGGGCATGCCGTACTGCTCGCTCAGGAACTCCCCGAGCCGCGCGATGTGCACGGCGGCCTTGCGCGTGCCCTCGGCGCTGTCGGCGAGGGAGTGCGCGCGATGCCAGAGCACGAACGCGCGGAGGTCGTCGGCCTGGAGCGTGTCGAGCGGCTGATCGACACGCTCGCCGAGCTCCATGCGGAACAGGCGGAGCGTGCGCCGGTACGACGTGTGCGGGGTGAAGGCGAGCGACTCGATCCACTCGTCCTCGAAGGCGTCGAGCGCCTCCGCGATCGTCATCACGACAGCGTCCCGCTCTCGGCGTGGCGGGCGATCGCGCGCAGGAGCGATGAGCGCACCATGTTGGAGGCGGGCTTGACGAGGCGCCAGTACGGGTTGAAGCGATTCTCGGCGAGCGGCCCGACGACGATGCGCGTCTCGGTGAGGAGCAGCGTGCCGTACGACTCGGCGGCGCAGCGGATGCTGACGGCGACCTTGACGGCGTCGAGGGCCTCGGCGGCCATGAAGGCCGCGGCGTCGCCGACGGCGCGCTCAGGTGCGCCGCCCGGCCAGGGGCGGCCGATGAAGCCGATGCAGACCTCGCTGTCGTCCTCGCCGAGGCGCACGAAGCCGGGCTCGAAGTCGCCGGTCTGGACGAAGGGCCGGTCGAGTCCGCGGCTCTCGCCCTTGGTGCGGATCGCGACCAGCAGGGAGGCGACGCGAGCCTCGTCGAGCGACGTCTCGCGGATCGCCTGCATCACGCGCTCGGGCGAGGCGTGGACGTCGCGCCCTTGCACCGTGCGATGCGTCCACAGGGGGACGATCGCGTCGAGCAGGGTCGGCACGGCGTGGTCGGAGGCCATCGGGCGCATGGTATGGGAGAATCCCGGTCATGGAGCCCACCGCCCGCGACGTGGACCGCCTGATCGGTCCCGCCACCCCGCACTTCGCGTACCAGATCCG
>CAZPQP010000268.1:0-2420 GCA_964588635.1 uncultured Bifidobacterium sp. | reverse complement strand
AGATGCTGGCCTTCGATACGAGGACGGGGCAGGCGCTGGGACATAGGGCGAGCATGCCACATCGCGGCTGCTATCGTCATCTGCGGAGGAAGGGGAAGTCCGGTGCGAATCCGGCACGGTCCCGCCGCTGTAAGGAACGTCCGCTCGTCGCGGTGCCCCGGCACCGGTCACTGGGTCCTCGGACCTGGGAAGGCAAGACGATCGGCCTCGGCAACGAGGAAGTGCGCTCCGAGTCAGAACACCCGCCTCCGAACCAGACGGACCCGTCTGGACAATCCTCGAGAGAAGGAGTTCGACCATGCGAACGAGGCATCTCCTCGTGGCGGCCGCCCTTGGCGCAGCCGCCCTCATCCCCACCACCGCGAACGCCGCCACCCTGCGCGTCGTGTCCGACGGCCAGAACGTGTTCGGCGCCACCGCGACCGAGGTGGCGAGCGCCACGTCGTACACGGACTCGGCCGGCAAGAAGCACACCCTCAAGGCCGGCACGGCCATGGGCCAGATCGTCGAGACGGGCCTCGCGTACACGGCCGTCTACGACGCCTCGTACAACGCGGCCTATCTGACGCGCATCGTCGGCGTCAAGGCGGCCAAGACCGGCTACTGGGCGTTCTTCGTGAACGGCGCGCTGTCCATGACCGGCGCCACGGACGCGAAGCTGAAGGCCTCCGATGAGGTCGTCTGGCTCGTCGACAGCGACTACTCGACCAAGAACGGTCCGTTCACCTACGACCTCGACGCCAAGACCAACGCCAACGGCACCGTGACGTTCAGCGCCACGCGCATCGGCGGCCCCAAGGCGATCGTCGCCGGTGGTGCGCCGCTGCACATCAACGGCGCCAAGGTGGGCAATCTCGCCGCCGACGGCACGCTGACCATCACGCCGACCGGTGCCTGGACGGCGCAGATCCCGGCCAAGGGGCGCATCGCGGCCTCCGAGACGCTCGCCGGCTAGACGTGCGGCGGGCCTTCCCCGCACTCCTGCTGGTCGCGGCGCTCGTCGCGGCCTGCGGCACATCGAAGACGCAGCCCCCGGTGCAGTCCGCACCGGGGGCCCGCGTCAGCGTGACCGCCGACTGGGGATCCACTGCGATCGCCGAGGGACGCGGCACGCCCGGCACGGTGATCGACACCACGCGCGGGGTCGCGAAGGTGACGACGAGCTACGGCGGGCGCTACGTGACCGGCATCGCCGGAAAGAAGGGCGACGGCACCCGCGACTGGATCTTCTGGATCAACGGCATCGAGGCGCCCGTCGGCGGCGCGGATACCACGGTCGCGGCAGGCGACCGGATCTGGTGGGACCTGCATCTCTGGGGCGGTCGTGTGCATGTCCCCGCGGTGATCGCCGAATGGCCGATGCCCCTCACGCGCGGCTTCGGCGGAGCGACCACCGGTGTCTCGGCAGACCCGCCGCTCTCGACTGCGCTGCGGACCGCCGGCATCGATGTGGCACAACCAGCCGCAGCCAGTGGGCCACGCGCGATCGTCGGCGGCAGCGCGGAACTGATGGACCGCGATCCGCTGTGGGGCCGCGCCGTCGCCGATCCGGGCGCCGCCGGCCTGACCGCCTGGATCGACATCAAGGGCTACGTCCGCGTCTGGAACGCGACGCTCGGCCGTGCCGAGGAGGTGCCCGAGGGCGTGGCCGTCATCGTCGCGACCACCGATGGATACGCCGCCACCGACCCGCCGGTCTTCATCGTCGCAGGCATTTCCCCCACCGACGCGCTGGCCGCGGCGCAGGTGCTGGTGCAGAACCCGGCGATCGTGCGCCACGCAACCGCCATCTGCCTCGACAGCACCGGCGCGGTCGTGTGCCGCGGCGGCACCGGTCGCGTGCCGTGAGGGCACCGCTTCCCCCGCTGCTGGTCGCGGTGGCGCTGATCGTGATCGCGCTCGCCACGTCGCAGCCGCTCATCGTCGGCGCGGCCTTCGTCGGCGCGCTCCTCCTCCACCACGCCGCGCCGCCACCGCATCGGCTGATGCTGCGCGTGGCCCTGATCTCCGGCCTCTTCCTCTTCCTGCTGAACCCGTTCGTCGCCGTCGAGGGCGACCACGTGCTCCTCAGCGGCCCGCACTTCCTGCTGTTCGACTTCGAGGTGACCAGCGAGGAGCTGCTCTACGGCCTCGTCGCCGGACTGCGTCTGGCCACCGCGATCCTCGCCACGGCTGCCTTCCTGCGCCTCGCCGATCCCGACCGCACGCAGGCGCTCGCCAGCCGCATCGTGCCGCGCTCGGCGCTGACGGTCGCGCTGTCCGCGCGCCTCGCGCCCACGCTGCGCCGCGATGCCGCCGGCCTGCGGGAGGCGCTGCGCCTGCGCGGCTCCGGTCCGGAGCGCGGGCGACGCGCGGCCATCCGGCAGGGCGCGGTCCTGATCGAACCGCTCGTCGCCTCGAGCCTCGAGCGCGGCGTCGAC